>NZ_JBEOZU010000104.1:0-29124 GCF_040298185.1 Streptomyces sp. NPDC001634
TTCGTCGTCCCGAACAGCTGCTCCGCCTCGGGCGCCTGGTAATACGCCCGCAGACCCTGGAACTTCTTGTCGACATCCTGACCCGTGGAGCGGATATGCGAGGCGTCCGCCTTCAGATCCCCGTAGTCCTTCTCCAACTGCTCCAGATTGCCCGTGAACTCCGGAATCTGCCCAGGATCGATCACGCCGAACGCACCCCCCGTATCGCCCCGTTCATCCCCCTGAGGAACGGGCCGCACGGGCGATCGGCCCACGGCCGCTCCTAGGGGACTTCATCCAACCCGATCAAAGTCCATATCATCACACAAGTCTCTCGGGGCTTCTGGTTCCCTCAATTGGCGATCCGTAACAGCAACTTGACCGTTCGGATGGCGGTAGTTGACCCGGGATCGGCTGCCGGGCAATGCGACGGCCCGGGAAGCTCACGGGCCTTCCGGGGGCGGGCTCTCCGGCCCTGTCGGGCGGAACAGTTCACCCTCGTCGCGCCGCCCCCGCGTGCCCGGTCCGCCATAGCTCGCGGGCCCGCCGTCGCCCGGGTGGCCCGGACCGTCGCCCCTGCGCCGGTGTTCGTCGAGGAGGATCCCGCCGAGTACGGCGCCGCCCGTCCACAGCCCGTCGCCGTACGGGGTCCCGTACGCCCGTACGTCCCGCTCGGCGAGCTGCCGGGCCTGCCGGGCGAGCGTGTCGGCCTCGCGGGCGTCGGCGAGGGCGTCGGCCGGGACCGGGGTGGGCGGTGCGTCGGTGTTCTCCGCCGCGCGCAGCCGCCGCTCCGCCTCCGACAGCCGGGTCCGGGCCTCATGGCCGACGGCACCGCGATGCGTGGTCACGTAGTCCGACGCGGTACGGACGGTACTGCGGGCGACGACAAGGACCCGTTGGAGCCGTCGGAGGGCGCGCGAGCCGTCCGGCACACGGTGCAGGGCCCGGTCCAGCCCGGCCGCCACCTCCTCGATCCGGCGCAGCGCACCGACGGGGCCGTACGTGGCCCCCACGCCGACCGGCTCCTCCCGCACCTCCGCCACCACCGACGCCCCGTGCGCGATCCGCCCCTGCAGATCCCCCCGCGCGCTCTCCGCCCCCAGGTGCTCGTGGGCCTCCCTCAGATCGGACTCCGTGTCGGTCAGGGCTGCCGGCAGCTGCTCCGTCGCGGCGGTCAGGTCGGAGGAGAAGCGGGCCACGCCGGCCACGAGGATCGTCGCCTGGTCGACGGCGGCCTCGGCCGCGCGCAGCTGGACCACCGCGGGCCCGGTCTCGCCCCGGTCCAGGGCCTGGCGTGACCCGTTGAGGGCCGTCGTGGCGAACACCAGCCGGTCCTTGGCCTGTTCGTCGTGGCCCGCAACCGGCAGATACACAGTCAGGGGATACCGTTCGCGCAGCGCGGCGAGGGTGCCGTCCGTGTCCGCCATCCGTCCCGCCAGCTCCCGGAACCGCGCCTCGGCACGTTCCAGCGCGTCCCGCGCGGTCCGCTCCAGCGCCCGTATCTGGTCGAACCCGGGCGCCTCCGCGTCCAGCCGCCGCCCGGCCGCCCCGCAGCGCGCGACGATCTCCTCCAGCAGCACCCGCGTCTCGCCCTCCCCGTCGTCGAGCCGCTGCCGGGCCCGGAACGCGGCGGTCAGTTCGGAAGCGGCGAACTCCACCGCCTCCGCGTACACCTCCACCGCCTCGTTCCCCAACTGCGCGGCGGTCGAGCGGAGTTCCTCCCGGCTCGTGCGCACACAGTCGTCGGTCTCGACGAGCAACCGCCCGGCCCGCCGGTCGAGTTCGTCCAGGGAGACCACGGTGGGCGCGCCCCCGCCGGGCGTCGTACGCGTCGCCACGCGCCGCCTGCGCCGCACCGACGCGTACGCCGTCGCGGCCACGGCGGCGAGCACGGCGACCAGCGGCAGTACCAGGTCGCCGGTGGAGGTCCGGTTCCGCGCGGCCCCGGCGGCCACCGCGAGGGCCACCGCCACCAGCACGGCCCCGCCCAGGACGGACGCCCTCCGCACGGCTGGGTACGCGGCGGCCCAGCGCGGCCGGCGTCGACGGTGGGGCGGGGTCACATTTCGGAGCGTATGACCGATTACGCCGCGCCGCGAGCGGGGTGCGCCCGATACGGCACCTCTTCGGCCGGATTCACAGGGAGGCCGGTCTCGCCGCCGGGAGAGGGCGGTGCCATGATCAGGGGCAACAGATCCCGGGGGGCTCGATGCTGCACGTCACCTCACTGATCGCCGTGTCGGTGGTCCTGGTCCTCTATGCCGTCGCGGGCGTCCTCGCCCTCACGACCGGCCGGATCGTGCGATGGCAGCGGGGACGCCTCGTACGGCCGCGGCTGTGGGGCGCCGGTGCCCTGCTGAGCTGCGCGGGGGTAGCGCTGTGGAGGTACGTCACCCCCACGGTGCACGACATGACCGCCCTTGACGTCCTCTTCGGCGGCGGCATGGTGCTCTTCCTTTCCGGCGTGCTGCTTCAGTTCCTCGGCCAGCGCGTCGGCCGCGTGCCGTCGGCGTGATGCCCTGCGCCCCGACGGCCTGGACGAGGACCGCCTGCGCCTGTACCGCCTGGCGATGCACCTCTCCCTCGTGGCGGGCCCGCTCCGCCTCCTGGAGGGCGACTTCCCCGAGCCGGAGCCGATGCGCGCGATCGCCGAGTACAACCTCGGACGGGCGCTCACCCTCCTGAAGGACGCCTTCTGATCTTCGACCCCAGCCACACCAGCGGGTCGTACTTGCGGTCGACCGCCCGTTCCTTCAGCGGGATCAGCGCATTGTCCGTGATCTTGATGCCCTCGGGGCACACCTCCGTGCAGCACTTGGTGATGTTGCAGTAGCCGAGGCCGTGTTCGTCCTGGGCCGTGCGTTTGCGGTCCAGGCCCGTCTCCTCCGCGGCGTCCAGAGGGTGCATATCCAGTTCCGCCACCCGCATCAGGAAGCGCGGGCCCGCGAACGCCTGCTTGTTCTCCTCGTGGTCGCGCACCACATGGCAGGTGTCCTGGCACAGGAAGCACTCGATGCACTTGCGGAACTCCTGCGAGCGGTCCACGTCCTCCTGCATCATGCGGTACTCGCCCGGGCCCAGATCGGCGGGCGGTACGAAGGAGGGGACCTCCCGGGCCTTGGCGTAGTTGAACCCCACGTCCGTCACCAGGTCGCGGATCACCGGGAAGGCGCGCAGCGGCGTCACGGTGATTGTCTCGTCCCGCTCGAACACGGACATCCGTGTCATGCACATCAGCCGCGGCCGCCCGTTGATCTCCGCGGAACACGAACCGCACTTGCCCGCCTTGCAGTTCCAGCGCACGGCGAGATCGGGCGCCTGCGTGGCCTGGAGACGGTGGATGATGTCCAGCACCACCTCGCCGTCGTTGACCTCGACCTTGAAGTCCTCCAGGCCGCCGCCCTGCGTATCGCCCCGCCACACCTTGAAGCGGGCCTCGTAGCTGCTCACTCGTAGAGCTCCTCTTCGGCGAGGTACTTGACCAGCTCCTCCTTCTCGAAGAGGGCGAGCAGGTCGGGGCGGATGGGTTCGGTGGTCTCGCGGGTGAGGGCGATCTGGCCGCGGACCGGGTCGGTCGCCGCCAGACCGCCCGTGGGGTCGGTCAGCCGGCACAGCAGATTCACGCGGCGCCACGTGCGGTCCATCGTCGGGAAGTCCTCGCGGGTGTGCCCGCCGCGCGACTCCGTGCGCTCCAGCGCGGCCCGCGCCACGCACTCGCTGACCAGCAGCATGTTCCGCAGGTCCAGGGCGAGGTGCCAGCCCGGGTTGAACTGGCGGTGTCCCTCGACGCCCGCCCTGCGCGCCCGTACCCGCAGGTCCGCCAGTTTCTTCAGCGCCTGCTGCATCTCCGACTCGCGGCGGATGATGCCGACCAGGTCGTTCATGGTCAGCTGGAGTTCCTGGTGGAGGGTGTACGGGTTCTCCGGCGGGCGGCTCGGCTCCTGGACGTCCTCGCCGGGCACCGGACCCTCGGCCGAGAACGGCCGCAGGGCCTCCGCCGCCGCCGAGTCCACCTGGTTGTCGTCCACGGCGGGGCGCTCGGCGAGTCCCGTCGCGTACTCGGCCGCGTGCAGACCCGCCCGCCGCCCGAACACCAGCAGGTCGGAGAGCGAGTTGCCGCCCAGCCGGTTGGAGCCGTGCATACCACCGGCCACCTCCCCGGCCGCGTACAGGCCCTCGACGCCCCGGGCCGCCGCCGTGTCCGAGTCGACCGCGATGCCGCCCATCACGTAGTGGCAGGTCGGCCCGACCTCCATGGGCTCGGCGGTGATGTCGACGTCCGCCAGCTCCTTGAACTGGTGGTACATCGACGGCAGCCGACGCCGGATGACCTCGGCCGGCATACGGGTCGACACATCGAGGAAGACGCCCCCGTGCGGGGAGCCGCGGCCCGCCTTCACCTCGGCGTTGATCGCGCGCGCGACCTCGTCACGGGGGAGCAGTTCGGGCGGGCGCCGGTTGTTGTCCGGGTCGTCGTACCAGCGGTCGCCCTCCTCCTCCGACTCGGCGTACTTCTCCTTGAAGACATCGGGGATGTAGTCGAACATGAACCGCTTGCCGTCGGAGTTCCTGAGCACCCCGCCGTCGCCGCGCACCGACTCGGTGACGAGGATGCCCTTCACCGACGGCGGCCAGACCATTCCCGTCGGATGGAACTGCACGAACTCCATGTTCAGCAGCGGCGCCCCGGCCAGCAGGGCCAGAGCGTGCCCGTCACCCGTGTACTCCCACGAGTTGGACGTCACCTTGAAGGACTTGCCGATGCCACCGGTCGCGATCACGACGGCGGGCGCTTCGAGGACGAAGAAACGGCCGGATTCGCGCTCGTACGCGAAGACCCCGGAGACGCGATCCCCCTCCTTGAGGATCCGGGTGACCGTGCACTCCTGGAAGACCTTCAGCCGGGACTCGTAGTCCCCGGTCTCCTTCTCGTCCTCCTGCTGGAGCGACACGATCTTCTGCTGGAGCGTCCGGATCAGCTCCAGGCCCGTACGGTCGCCGACGTGCGCGAGGCGCGGGTACTCATGTCCGCCGAAGTTGCGCTGGGAGATGCGCCCGTCCTTCGTACGGTCGAAGAGAGCGCCCCAGGTCTCCAGCTCCCAGACCCGGTCGGGTGCCTCGCGCGCGTGCAGCTCGGCCATCCGCCACTGGTTGAGGAACTTCCCGCCGCGCATGGTGTCGCGGAAGTGGACCTGCCAGTTGTCGTGCGGGTTGACGTTGCCCATCGCCGCCGCGATGCCGCCCTCGGCCATCACCGTGTGCGCCTTGCCGAACAGCGACTTGCAGATCACGGCCGTACGGGCGCCGCGCTCGCGGGCCTCGATGGCGGCCCGCAGGCCGGCGCCACCGGCACCGACCACGACGACGTCCCACTCCTGTCGTTCCACCACGGACATCAGTAGGCCCCACTCAATCTAGAAGAAGCGCGGATCGTCGAAGGCGCCGGACGCCAGCAGGTACACGTAGAAATCGGCGAGTGCCACGCTGATCAGCGATGCCCAGGCCAGCAGCATGTGACGGGCGTTGAGCCTGCTGATGAACTGCCACGTCCTGTAGCGCACGGGATTCTTGGAGAAGTGCTTGAGCTTGCCGCCCACGATGTGCCGGCAGGAGTGGCAGGAGAGCGTGTACGCCCAGATCAGCACGATGTTCACCAGGAAGACCAGGGTGCCGAGCCCCATATGGCCCCAGTGGTAGTGCTCGTCACGGAAGGAGAGCACGGTGTCGTACGTGAGGACGCCCGCCACGAGGAGTGCCGCGTAGAAGAAGTACCGGTGGATGTTCTGCAGGATCAGCGGGAAGCGGGTCTCGCCGGTGTACTTCTTGTGCGGTTCCGCAACCGCACAGGCCGGGGGCGACAGCCAGAAGCCGCGGTAGTAGGCCTTGCGGTAGTAGTAGCAGGTCAGGCGGAAGCCGAGCGGGAAGATCAGGATGATGATCGCCGGGGAGATGGCCCACCAGCTGCCGAAGAGGTCCGCGTTCGGTCCCGCGTGCATGGTCCGGCACCGCTCCGCCAGACAGGGCGAGTAGAACGGCGAGACGTACGGCGCGGCGTAGTAGTCGGCGTCGGCGAAGGCGCGCCAGGTCGAGTACACGACGAACGCCAGCAGCCCGGCGGCTGTGGCGGCCGGGGTCAGCCACCAGCGGTCGGTGCGCAGATGCGGCGCGGCGATCGCGGCGCGCGTACGGGTTCGTACGCCGCCGCCGGGCGGATGGGGTTCTGTGTCGGGAGGTTCCGTACCAGTGGCCAAGGAGAGCTCCGGTAAGGGTCAGGGGGCGTGCCGGTCACGGGCGCCGAGACCCTCGTCGTCCGAGTCCGTCCACAGGGTGTAGTCGTACGGCGTGTCGGAAATCGTGACGAGATCGGGTCGCCGGGCCGGGGCAGGGGCGGAGGCCGTCTCGCGCAGGAGCGCCACGCTCTCGCGCAGGTGGTCGGCGTCGGCGCGGACGCGGCGTATCTCGAGCCCGCCGCCGCCGATCTGCTGCTCGAGGCGCCCCACCGACCGGTAGAGGTCGTCGAGGCACCGCTGGACCGATATCAGTTCGTCTTGCACGGACATGACGTGACCTCACTTCCACGGGGCCTGCTGCCCAGGGCGGCTACGTTCACGCGCCTGCGAGTGTTGCGCGTCACACATGCCGCTGTGAAGGGACGTGCAGGGATTGGCCGACGCGTATGGGTGCGTGCGGCGTGCGTTTCGGCTGATGTTCCTGAGGTGTGCGCCCCCGGATGGCTCTCCGGGCGCGCCGTTGCGCCGCACGGGTGGGGTTCCCCGGGGTCGCCGCCGTGTCGCCGCATGCTGCTGAACCCTTTCCTCTTCAGTGGGCCCATACATCTGATCAGCTCCAAATACCGACAAACCAGATCATAACCCCCGCTCATCCGCGGAGCGGCTCCCCGGAGGTAGACGTGATGTCCCACGACGGCGTCGGACCACGCGCGGTGCTGCGCTCGGTCGCATTCCTCACCGCGGGGACCCTCGCGGTGCCCGTGCTCGCCGCGTGCAGCTCGGACGAGAAGGAGAACAAACCGGTCGCAGTCCAGGACATCGCCCCGGCCGCCCGCACCTTCGTGGCCGACGGCGGCACCCTGCGCTGGGCCGTCGACGCCCTGCCCGAGACCCTGAACACCTTCCAGTCCGACGCCGACGCCGCGACTTCCCGCATTGCGGGCGCCGTGCTGCCCTCGATGTTCCGGCTCGACGCGAACGGCCGCCCGCAGCGCAACGCCGACTTCCTGGAGTCCGCCAAGGTCGTGTCGACCGAGCCCCGGCAGGTCGTCGTCTACCGCCTCGACCAGCAGGCCGTCTGGAGCAACGGCCGGGAGATCGGCGCCGACGACTTCGCCGCCCAGTGGCGCGCCCTCTCGGGCAAGGACAGCGCCTACTGGACCGCCCGCAACGCCGGCTACGACCGCATCGAGAAGATCGAGCGTGGCGCGAACAACCTCGAGGTCAAGGTCACCTTCAGCAAGCCGTACGCCGACTGGAGGTCGCTGTTCTCGCCGCTGTACCCGAAGGACGTCACGGGCACTCCGGCCGGCTTCAACGACGGCGCGAGGAGACAGCTGAAGGTCACCGCCGGGCCGTTCTCCGTGCAGAAGGTCGACCACAAGGGCGGCGACGTCACCCTCACCCGTAATCCGCGCTGGTGGGGCCGTCCCACCAAGCTCTCCGAGATCGTCTTCGTGGCCGTCCCCCGCGACCAGCGGGCCACCGCGCTCGCCGACGGCAAGGTCGACATGGCGGAGGTCGACCCGGAGGATGCCGAGCGGATCACGCTCGCCGCCCACGGCGGGAACGGCCCCGCGGCGGGCGCGCCGGGCACCGAGGAGCAGTCGCTGCTGCGCGGCTTCGTGATCCGCAAGTCCCTGGAGCCCGCCTACACACAGCTCGCCCTGAACGGCTCCCGGGGCCCGCTCGCCGACGAGCGCGTGCGCCGGGCCGTGGCCCGCGCCCTGGACCGCAATGAACTGGCCGGACTGGTCCTCAGGCCGCTCGGGCTGCCCGTCGTGCCCGTCGGCAGCCATCTCGCGCTCTCCGGGCAGCCCGCGTACGAGGACAACAGCGGGGTGCTCGGCCGCCAGGACACCGCTCAGGCGCAGCAACTGCTGACCGAGGCGGGCTGGGTGCCCGGCGGGCCGGTCAAGGAGGAGAAGAAGGCCGAGAAGAAGGCCGAGAAGAAGGAGGAGAAAAAGAAGAAAACGGCCGGGTCCGAGGGACACAGGGCGGGGAGCGAGGACGGCTCGGGCGACGACGGGACGTACATCGTCGGCGAGGACAACAAGCCCGCCGCGCAGCAGGACCCCAGGGACCACTCGACGAGGCACCGGGGGCAGCACGACGAACAGGCCGGCAGGCCCGTCGACGGCGGGTTCCGGCAGGAGCACGGGCCGCACGGCGGAGCGCCGGGGGCGTACGCACCCAAGGGCACCGCCGCACCGGGGCCGGCCGCGGCCGGGGTGCTCGCCAAGGACGGCAAGCCGCTGGTGCTGCGGTTCGTGCTGCCGTCCGGGCCGGACTCAGGGGCCCTGCGGACCGTCGGCGACCGTATCGCGCGCATGCTGGAGAAGATCGGGATCCGCACGGAGATCACCAAGGTCCGCGACGCCGACTACTTCAAGGACCACATCGCGTCCGGGGACTACGACCTGGCGCTGTACACGTGGCCCGCGACCGCGTTTCCGGCGACCGACGCCCGGCCGATCTACGCCAAGCCGGTGCCGGCGGCGGACGGCTCGCTGAGCGTCGGGCAGAACTACACCCGGGTCGGCACCGACCAGGTGGACCAGCTCTTCGACCAGGCCATCGCCACGCTGGACGAGGACGAGGAGCGCGATCTGGTGCGCAGGGCCGACGCCCGCATCTGGGCCGCCGCCGGCTCGATCCCCCTCTACCAGCGTCCCCAGCTCATGGCCACCCGCCCCAACCTGGCCAACGCGGGAGCGTTCGGCTTCCAGACCCCGGTCTACGAGGACATGGGCTTCCTGAAGAAGGGGGCGAAGCCCTCGCCGAGCCCGTCGTCGTAGCCGTCGAGCCCCGGGGAGCGAGACCGACCCCGCCCAGCCCGGCACCGGGTGCGACACAACGAGCCCTGAGCTGCCCCAACGCAACCCGGCGAGCCCAAGCGGCAGGGCACCCGTACCATGGGGTGAGGCCGTGGCGTGTCAAGCCCGGCAGGGCGCGCGTACCGAGGACGTATGCGTAGCCGTCCTCACACTCCGGGAGTACGCCACATCATGGCCACGCGCCACGACATCCGCAACGTCGCCATCGTCGCCCACGTCGACCACGGCAAGACGACCATCGTCGACGGCATGCTGAAGCAGGCCGGTGCCTTCGCCGCCCACCAGCTCGAGCAGGTCGACGACCGGGTCATGGACTCGAACGACCTGGAGCGTGAGAAGGGCATCACGATCCTCGCCAAGAACACGGCGGTGAAGTACCACCCGAAGGACGGCGGGGACCCCATCACCATCAACATCATCGACACCCCCGGCCACGCCGACTTCGGCGGCGAGGTCGAGCGCGGTCTGTCGATGGTCGACGGCGTCGTGCTGCTCGTCGACGCGTCCGAGGGCCCGCTGCCGCAGACCCGTTTCGTTCTGCGCAAGGCGCTGCAGGCCCGCCTGCCCGTCATTCTCTGCATCAACAAGACGGACCGGCCCGACGCCCGTATCGACGAGGTCGTGAACGAGACGTACGACCTGTTCCTCGACCTGGACGCCGACGAGGAGCAGATCGAGTTCCCGATCGTCTACGCCTGCGGCCGCGACGGCATCGCCTCCCTCACCAAGCCGGACAACGGCACGGTCCCGGCCGACTCCACCAGCCTGGAGCCGTTCTTCTCGACGATCCTGGAGCACATCCCGGCCCCGACCTACGACGAGGAGGGCCCGCTCCAGGCGCACGTCACCAACCTGGACGCCGACAACTTCCTCGGCCGTATCGCGCTGCTCCGTGTCGAGCAGGGCGAGCTGCGCAAGGGCCAGACCGTCGCCTGGATCAAGCGCGACGGGTCGATCGGCAACGTGCGCATCAGCGAGCTGATGATGACCGAGGCCCTCACCCGTAAGCCCGCCGAGAAGGCCGGCCCGGGTGACATCTGCGCCGTCGCAGGCATCCCCGACATCATGATCGGCGAGACCCTGGCGGACCCCGAGAACCCGGTCGCGCTGCCGCTGATCACGGTCGACGAGCCCGCGATCTCCATGGTCATCGGTACGAACACCTCGCCGCTGGTCGGCAGGGGCGGCACCGGCAAGGGCGCCAACGCGAAGGCCACGGTCAAGGACCGCAAGGTCACCGCCCGCCAGGTCAAGGACCGTCTCGACCGCGAGCTGGTCGGTAACGTCAGCCTCCGGGTGCTGGACACCGAACGCCCGGACGCCTGGGAGGTCCAGGGCCGCGGTGAGCTGGCGCTGGCCATCCTGGTCGAGCAGATGCGCCGTGAGGGCTACGAGCTGACCGTCGGCAAGCCGCAGGTCGTCACCAAGGAGATCGACGGCAAGGTCCACGAGCCGTTCGAGCGGATGACGATCGACGTTCCCGAGGAGCACATGGGTGCGGTCACCCAGCTCATGGGCGTCCGCAAGGGCCGTATGGACAACATGTCCAACCACGGCTCCGGCTGGGTCCGCATGGAGTTCGTGGTCCCCTCCCGCGGCCTCATCGGCTTCCGCACCGAGTTCCTGACCCAGACCCGCGGCACGGGCATCGGCCACTCCATCCATGAGGGCTTCGAGCCCTGGGCCGGCCCCCTCCAGACCCGTAACAACGGCTCGCTGGTCGCCGACCGCACCGGCGCCGTCACCGCGTTCGCGATGACCAACCTCCAGGAGCGCGGCGTGCTTTTCGTCGAGCCGGGCACCGAGGTGTACGAGGGCATGATCGTCGGCGAGAACTCCCGCTCCGACGACATGGACGTCAACATCACCAAGGAGAAGAAGCTCACCAACATCCGGTCCGCCACGGCCGACATCGCCGAGTCGATCGTGCCGCCGCGCAAGCTGTCTCTTGAGCAGTCCCTGGAGTTCTGCCGTGACGACGAGTGCGTCGAGGTGACCCCGGAGGCCGTCCGCATCCGCAAGGTCGTCCTCGACCAGCGCGAGCGCGCCCGCGCCGCCAGCCGCGCCAAGCACAGCTGACGCCGGGCCACACCCGGTGGGGGCCGGGCACTCCGCGAGGCGGGGTGCCCGGCCCCCGTCGTGCGCCAGGGACCGGCCCCGTCGTTCACAGGGAAGCGATAGGGCCTCACAGGGAAGCGATAGGGAAAACCCTTGATTCCGGGCCGGAACCCGCACACACCGGCAGATCCGAACTAGTCTGCTGCACGCGTGCATTCTGGCCACGCCCGGCCGGTTCCTGATGAACATCCTTGGCGCGGGCGGGTGTTGACCCGAAACGGGACGACGCGCTCACCGTGTGCGTCCGTGCGTGGGTATGCCGACGGCGCCCCGCACGACAGCCACGTCAAACGCAACTCATTTTTCCCACCGGTGCGTCCGGTATGCGGACACTCGGGACCGATAGATGTGTAACAAGTCCGTTTCGGAGGGATCTTTCGTCAAACCCTTTGTCCGGATTTTGGAAGATGTACGCGCCAGGTGTGATCGAACCGAGACCTTGCGGGTGTGGTTAGGCCACTGCCCATGGCAGATAGTTAGGCGCGTAGAGCTCGGATCAACGGGTCATGCGCTGCAGGCGGCGCCGACTCACGAGCGCGGGGGGCACCTGATCATTTCAGGCACCGGTGACGGTGATGTGTCATGTGCCCCTCCATGCGGTGAACCAATGGACTCATGAGGAGGAGCCCCATGCGTGGTGCCAAGAGCGCCAAGTGGGTTGCGATAGCAGCGGTTGTGGCGCTGGGCGCGACGGCCTGCGGCGGCGGCAGCAGCGACAAGGGCAGCGACAGCAAGGCCGCGATCGACCCGAACGGCAAGTTCTCGATCGAGGTGGGCGAGCCGCAGAACCCGCTGCAGCCGGCCAACACCATGGAGTCCAACGGCAGCATCGTCGTCAAGTCGATCTTCTCGCAGCTCGTCGACTACGACGCCAACGGCAAGCTCGTCTACGTCAACGCCCAGTCGGTCGACTCGAAGGACAACAAGACCTTCACGGTCAAGCTGAAGCCGGGCTGGAAGTTCCACGACGGCACCCCCGTGACCGCCAGCTCCTACGTCAAGGCGTGGAACTGGGCCGCGGCCCCGGCGAACAAGCAGACCAACAGCTTCTGGTTCTCGGACATCCAGGGCTACGACGACGTCGCCCCCGCGAAGGGCAACCCCAAGGCCACGACGATGTCCGGTCTGAAGGTCGTCGACGACAACACCTTCACGATCACGCTGACCAAGCCGATCCCGTACTACACCTACAAGCTCGGCTACGAGGTCTTCTCGCCGCTGCCGGAGTCCTTCTACAAGGACCCGAAGGCCGCGGGCGAGCACCCGATCGGCAACGGCCCCTACAAGTTCGTCAGCTGGGACCACAAGAAGCAGATCCAGGTCGCCCGCTTCGACGACTACCAGGGACCGAACAAGGCCAAGAACGGCGGTGTGATCTTCAAGAACTACACCAGCCTCGAGACGGCCTACGAGGACCTGAAGTCCGGCAACGTCGACGTCCTGCGCCAGATCGCGCCCAAGGACCTGCCCGTCTACAAGACGGACCTCGGCGACCGCGCGGTGGACAAGGCCTACTCGGCGATCCAGACCATCGCCGTGGCCTACTACACCAAGCAGTGGAAGGGCATCAACCCGAAGGTCATCCAGGGCCTGTCGATGGCGATCGACCGCGACACCATCACCAAGACGGTCCTCAACGGCACCCGTGAGCCCGCAACCGGCTGGGTCGCCAAGGGTGTTCTGGGCTACCAGCCGAACGTCGCGGGTGACGTCACCACGTACAACCCGACGAAGGCCAAGGAACTCATCAAGGAGGGCGGCGGCGTTCCGGGCAACGCCATCTCCATCCAGTACAACGCGGACGGCGGCCACAAGGAGTGGGTGGAGGCGGTCTGCAACTCCATCACCAAGGCCACCGGCGTGAAGTGCACCGGCGACTCGAAGGCCGACTTCCAGGCCGACCTGAACGCGCGTGACGCGAAGCAGGTCAAGTCCCTGTACCGCTCGGGCTGGGTGCTGGACTACCCGTTCATCGCCAACTTCATCCGTGACCTGTACGGCTCGAAGTCGGACGGCAACCAGGGCGGCTTCTCCAACCCGGCGGTCGACCAGGCGATCGCCGCCGCCGACAGCGCGAGCTCGCTGGAGGACTCGGAGAAGAAGTACCAGGACATCGAGAAGCAGCTCGTCAACTACATGCCGAGCATTCCGCTCTGGTACTACAAGGTCAACGCGGGCTACTCGGCCAAGGTCACGGGCGTCGAGTACGCCCAGGACGGCGACCCGATCCTGACCGGCGTTCAGGTCAAGAAGTAACCGCAAACAGCCCGTTGTCCCGGGTGCGGCATCGCCGCAACCGGGACACGGCCGCGGCTGGGGGGCCCTTTCCACACGCATCCTTCGAGGGTGCGCGGGGAAAGGGCCCGTCGGCTGCCGCTGTATCTGACATGGAGGCACGATGGGGCGCTACGTCGCACGACGACTGCTCCAGATGATCCCGGTCTTCATCGGGACAACCCTGCTGATCTTCCTCATGGTGTACGCCCTGCCCGGTGACCCCGTACGAGGGCTGTTCGGCGACAAGGGCGGCAGCCCTCAGGTGATCGCCCAACTGAGACATCAGTACGGCCTGGACCAGCCGATCCTGGTCCAGTACTGGCACTACATGAAGGGCATGATCCTGCACGCCGACTTCGGCACGCAGATCGCCAGCGGCAGGCCCGTCACGGACGTGCTCGGTGACGCGTTCCCCGTCACCCTCCGTCTGGCCGGGCTGTCCTTCCTCATCGAGCTGGTGCTGGGCATCGCCCTGGGCATCGTGGCGGGCCTGCGCGCCGGACGTATCACGGACAACGCGATCCTGCTGGTCACCCTGCTGCTGATCTCGGTCCCGGTGTTCGTCCTCGGCTACATCCTCAAGGTCGTCTTCGCCTTCGACCTCAACTGGCTGCCGCCGAACGTCAACGACTCGACGAACTACAACGAGTTGCTGATGCCGGCCATCGTGCTGGCGACCGCGTCACTGGCGTATGTGACCCGGCTCACCCGTACGTCGATCGCCGAGAACCTGCGCGCCGACTACATCCGCACGGCCATCGCCAAGGGCCTGCCGAAGAGCCGCGTGGTGGGCGTCCACCTCATGCGCAACTCGATGATCCCCGTGATCACCTACCTGGGCACCGACATCGGTGCGCTGATGGGCGGCGCCGTCGTCACCGAGGGTCTGTTCAACATCCAGGGCATCGGAGGCACGATCGCTCAGTCGATCACGCGTCGCGAGGGCACCACGCTCGTCGGCCTGGTGACCATCCTCGTCCTTGTGTACCTCCTCGCCAACCTGCTCGTCGACCTGCTCTACGCGGTCCTTGACCCGAGGATTCGCTATGCCTGACGTGACCAAGACCGTCCCCGAGAGCGCTGCGGAGGAGGCGGCCGTCGCGGCGGCCGGCGGCCCGCTGCCCGAGACCAAGCCGGAGAAGACCCGCAGCCTGTGGGGCGACGCCTGGCAGGACCTGCGCCGCAGCTGGATCTTCATCGTCTCGGCGGTGCTGATCTTCGTACTGCTGCTGATCACCTTCTTCCCCGGGTGGTTCACCAGCGCCGACCCGACCTCGGGCGACCTGGCCAAGCACTTCCTGCAGCACCCCAAGCTCGGCAACCTCTTCTCCACGGACTGGCTGGGCTACGACCAGCAGGGCCGCAGCGTCTACGCCCGTGTCATCTACGGCACCCGGGCCTCCGTCGCCGTCGGCTTCGGGACGACCATCGCGGTGACGATCGTGGGTGGCCTGGTCGGCATGATCGCCGGGTACTTCGGCGGCATCGTCGACTCGGTGCTCTCGCGGCTGACCGACGTGTTCTTCGGCATCCCGTTCCTGCTCGGCACCATGGTCGTGCTCAACTCCTTCCAGGAGCGCACGACCTGGGTCGTCATCGGCGCGCTGAGCTTCTTCGGCTGGACGCAGATCGCCCGTGTGATGCGCGGCGCGGTGATCACCACCAAGCAGTCCGACTATGTGCACGCCGCCCAGGCCCTGGGCGCGAGCACCCCGCGCATCATGTTCCGGCACATCCTGCCGAACACGCTGGCACCGGTGATCGTCGTCGCCACCATCTCGCTCGGCATCTACATCTCCGCCGAGGCGACCCTGTCGTACCTGGGCCTCGGCCTGAGCGGCGTGTCGTGGGGCAACGACATCTCGGACGGCGGCAACCAGATCCGTGTGGCGCAGTGGATCATGCTGTACCCGTCGATCATGCTGATCATCACGGTGCTGGCATTCATCATGCTCGGTGAGGCGGTCCGCAACGCCCTCGACCCGAAGATGCGCTGAGGGAGGCGTACGTGACCACCATCGAAGAAGTCGTTCCCGTGCCCTCGCCGCGCGACGGCGGGACCGACGGCACCCCGCTCCTCGAAGTGCGCGACCTGCACGTCGAGTTCCACACCCGTGAGGGCGTGGTCAAGGCCGTCAACGGCGTCAACTACAGCGTGAACGCCGGTGAGACGCTCGCGGTGCTCGGTGAGTCGGGCTCCGGCAAGTCCGTCACCGCGCAGGCGATCATGGGCATCCTCGACATGCCGCCGGCGAAGATCCCCCAGGGGGAGATCCGCTTCCGCGGCCAGGACATGCTGACCATGTCCGGCGAGGAGCGCCGCAAGATCCGCGGACAGCGGATCGCCATGATCTTCCAGGACGCGCTCAGCTCGCTGAACCCGGTGCTGACCGTCGGCTACCAGCTCGGCGAGATGTTCCGCGTTCACCAGGGCATGTCCAAGAAGGACGCCAAGGCCAAGGCGATCGAGCTGATGGACCGGGTGAAGATCCCGGCCGCGGCGGCCCGCGTCAACGACTACCCGCACCAGTTCTCGGGCGGTATGCGTCAGCGCATCATGATCGCCATGGCGCTGGCGCTGGAGCCGGACCTGATCATCGCCGACGAGCCGACGACGGCCCTCGACGTGACGGTCCAGGCCCAGGTCATGGACCTGCTCGCGGACCTCCAGCGCGAGTACAACATGGGCCTGATCCTCATCACCCACGACCTGGGCGTCGTCGCCGACGTCGCGGACAAGATCGCGGTGATGTACGCGGGCCGGATCGTGGAGCGTGCCCCGGTCCACGAGCTGTACAAGCGTCCCGCGCACCCGTACACGCGGGGTCTGCTGGACTCGATCCCGCGCCTGGACCAGAAGGGCCAGGAGCTGTACGCGATCAAGGGTCTGCCGCCCAACCTGCTGCGCGTCCCGACCGGTTGCGCCTTCAACCCGCGCTGCCCCAAGGCCCAGGACGTGTGCCGTACCCAGGTCCCGGACCTGCTGCCGGTCACCGAGCAGGACGGCACCGAGCTGGTGGGCCGGGCCTCGGCGTGCCACTTCTGGAAGGAGACGATCCATGGCTGAGCTCAGCAAGAACGACGAGCAGCAGGACGCCACGCCGAACGTCTCCGACGTCGAGGTCGTGGACGCCCACTCCGAGGCGGAGGCGGTGGCCGCCATCGAGGCGCCCGTCGAACGCGGCGAGCCGATCCTGCAGGTCCGCAACCTGGTGAAGCACTTCCCGCTCACCCAGGGGATCCTGTTCAAGAAGCAGGTCGGCGCGGTCAAGGCCGTCGACGGTGTCTCCTTCGACCTGCACCAGGGCGAGACCCTGGGCATCGTGGGCGAGTCCGGCTGCGGCAAGTCGACGGTGGCCAAGCTCCTGATGAACCTGGAGCGGGTCACCGCGGGCGAGATCTTCTACAAGGGCCAGGACATCACCAAGCTGTCCGGACGCGCCCTGAAGGCCGTGCGCCGGAACATCCAGATGGTGTTCCAGGACCCGTACACCTCGCTCAACCCCCGTATGACGGTGGGCGACATCATCGGTGAGCCGTTCGAGATCCACCCGGAGGCGGCGCCGAAGGGTGACCGGCGGCGCAAGGTCCAGGAGCTGCTGGACGTCGTAGGCCTCAACCCCGAGTACATCAACCGCTACCCGCACCAGTTCTCGGGCGGTCAGCGTCAGCGCATCGGCATCGCCCGAGGCCTGGCGCTCAACCCCGAGATCATCATTTGCGACGAGCCGGTGTCGGCCCTGGACGTCTCCGTCCAGGCGCAGGTCATCAACCTGATGGAGCGACTGCAGGACGAGTTCAACCTGTCCTACATCTTCATCGCGCACGACCTGTCGATCGTCCGGCACATCTCGGACCGCGTGGGTGTGATGTACCTCGGCAAGATCGCCGAGATCGGCTCCGACGAGCAGATCTACGACCACCCGACGCACCCGTACACCCAGGCGCTGCTGTCGGCGGTCCCCGTACCGGACCCGGACGCCCGTGAGCACCGCGAGCGGATCATCCTGACGGGCGATGTGCCGTCCCCGGCCAACCCGCCGTCCGGCTGCCGCTTCCGCACCCGGTGCTGGAAGGCCCAGGACAAGTGCGCCGAGGAGGTCCCGATCCTCGCGATCCCCGAGCGCTTCAAGGGCTCGGACACCCCGGCGGCCCACGAGTCGGCCTGCCACTTCGCCGAGGAGAAGGACGTCGTCCACGCGGCGTGACGTCCCCTTGGGTTCGCTGTCCCGGTTCCCGGCACCTCGTCAGGTGCCGGGAACCGGGCTTTTCGGGGCCGGCTGCTCGGCCGGCTCGAGCACGCGGCCCGGCCGACACTCGAACGACCCGACGGGGCCGTCGTCGCCACCGTTGATCCGGAGAGCTGGAAGGGGCGCAAGATCCGCGTCCTCGATCTCAATCCGTGAACAAGTCGCCCGGCATCCTCTCAGGGTGCCGGGCACCGGCATTTTCACGGCGCAGCGGCTCAATCGGTCCGTGGAGCTCGGGAGTCGGCGAGCACCCGTGCCAGATGACAAGCCGGCTGTGCCTTCCCGCCCCGCCCCGCGCCACCAGGTCCCGGGCTCTGCGCGCGGTCCGGTGCGGGCATGAGGTCGTCCAGGTGGCGGGCGCCCGGACGGGTGGGGTGCGTATGCGGTGTGACCTTTTTGGGTTGATATTGACCGGTAACGAATCGGCTCAGCGTCCCGGCGCTGGAGGGACGGCTCACCCCGAGGAGGCACTCCATGCGTGGAGCCAGGCACGCCAGGTGGGCGGCCTGCGCGGCGGTGGCAGCCCTCGCGGCAGCCGCCTGCGGCGGGGGCGGGGGCAGTGGCAGCGCCCCCGGCGTGTACAGCGCCTCCTGGAGCGACCCGCAGAACCCGCTGGAACCGTCCAACACCAACGAGGTCCAGGGCGGCAAGGTCCTCGACATGGTCTTCCGCGGGCTGAAGCGGTACAACCCCAGAACCGGCGCGGCCGAGAACATGCTCGCCGACAGGATCGAGAGCTCCGACTCCAAGAACTTCACCATCACCGTCAAGGACGGCTGGACGTTCAGCAACGGCGAGGCCGTCACCGCAAAGTCCTTCGTCGACGCCTGGAACTACGGCGCGAGCCTGAGGAACAACCAGAAGAACGCGTACTTCTTCGGATACATCGAGGGGTACGACAAGGTGCACCCGGCCACCGGCACCCAGACCGCCGACACCCTCTCCGGGCTCAGGGTGACCGGCCCCCGTACCTTCACCGTCAGTCTCAGCCAGAAGTTCTCGACGTTCCCGGACACCCTCGGCTACGCGGCCTTCTCCCCGTTGCCCAGGGCGTTCTTCCAGAACCACGCGGCCTGGCTGAAGAAGCCCATCGGCAACGGCCCGTACGTGATCAAGTCGTACACCAGGGGCTTCATGATGTCCCTCCGGAAGTGGGACGGCTACCCGGGCGCGGACAAGGCCCGGAACAACGGGGTGGACCTGAACGTCTACACCGACAGCAACACCGCCTACACCGACCTGCTGGCCGGCAATCTCGACCTCGTCGACGACGTGCCCGCCCCGCAGCTCAGGAACGTCAAGTCCGACCTCGACGGCCGGTACATCAACACCCCGGCCGGAATCATCCAGACCCTCGCCTTCCCCTACTACGACCCGGCGTGGAGCAAGCCGGGGACGGCGAAGGTCCGCACGGGCCTGTCCATGGCGATCAACCGGGACCAGATCACGGACACGATCTTCCACAGAACCCGTACGCCCGCCTCCGACTGGACCTCCCCGGTGCTCGGCGTGGCCGGCGGCTTCAAGGCAGGACTGTGCGGCGACGCCTGCATCTACAACCCGGTCCGCGCCAAGAAGCTGATCCAGGAGGGCGGAGGGCTGCCCGGCGGGCAGCTCAGGATCTCGTACAACGCGGACTCCGGCTCGCACAAGGAGTGGGTGGACGCCGTCTGCCACTCCATCAACAACGCGCTCGGCAACGACAAGGCCTGCGTCGGCAACCCGTTCGGCACCTTCGCCGACTTCCGCAACCAGATCGGCAAGCACAGGATGCCGGGCCCGTTCCGGGCCGGCTGGCAGATGGACTACCCGCTCATCCAGAACTTCCTGCAGCCGCTCTACTACACGGACGCCTCCTCCAACGACGGCAAGTGGTCCGACAAGGACTTCGACAGGCTCGTCGACCGGGCCAACGCGGAGGCGGACCCGGCCCGGGCCGTGACGATCTTCCAGCAGGCCGAGGGGGTCGTACGGGACAACATGGCCGCCATCCCGCTCTGGTACCAGAACGGCAGCGCCGGCTACTCGCAGCGCCTCTCGAACGTGGCGCTCAACCCGTTCAGTGTCCCCGTCTACAACGAAATCAAGGTCGGCTGATCCGCACGGCTGCCCCCTACCCCCGGAGCCCCCCATGGGACGCTATGTCATCCGGCGTCTGCTGCAGATGATCCCGGTCTTCGTCGGCGCCACCCTGCTCATCTTCCTCATGGTGAACGTGATGGGCGACCCCATCGCGGGACTGTGCGGCGAGCGGCAGTGCGACCCCGCCACGGCGGCCCAGCTGCGCCGCGAGTTCGGCCTCGACAAGCCCGTGTGGCAGCAATACCTGACCTACATGGGCCACCTCTTCACCGGCGACTTCGGCACCGCATTCAACGGGCAGAAGGTCACCGAGCTGATGGCGACGGCCTTCCCGGTCACCATCCGGCTGACCGTCGTCGCGGTCCTCTTCGAGATCGTCATCGGGGTCGCGCTCGGGGTGGTCACCGGTCTGCGCCGCGGCCGGCCCGTCGACACATCGGTCCTGCTGCTCACCCTCGTGGTGATCTCGGTGCCGACCTTCGTCACCGGTCTGCTGCTCCAACTGCTGCTCGGCGTCGAATGGGGCTGGGTCAGACCCTCGGTCTCCCCGGACGCCGCCTTCGGCGAGCTGATCGTGCCCGGCCTGGTCCTCGCGTCCGTCTCCCTCGCCTATGTCACCCGGCTGACCCGGACCTCCATCGCCGAGAACAAACGGTCCGACTACGTGCGTACGGCCGTCGCCAAGGGGCTGCCGCGCCGCCGCGTGATCACCAGGCATCTGCTGCGCAACTCGCTCATCCCCGTCGTCACCTTCATCGGCACCGACATCGGCGCCCTCATGGGCGGCGCGATCGTCACCGAGCGGATCTTCAACATCCATGGCGTCGGCTACCAGCTCTACCAGGGGATCCTCCGGCAGAACACACAGACCGTCGTCGGCTTCGTGACCGTCCTCGTGCTCGTCTTCCTGATCGCCAACCTGCTCGTCGACCTCCTGTACGCCGTACTCGACCCGAGGATCCGCTATGCCTGAGCAGCAGCCGTACGAGCCGCAGGGCGCCATCGCCGGGACCGGCATGGGCGGTGCGATGGACCTCGGCGCGAGCGAGGCCACGACCCTGGAGCAGCATCCATCAGCCGCCCCGGGCGGACGGGCGCCCGGGGGACCCGAAGGGACCGGACCGGCGGCCAAGCCGCGCAGCCTGTGGTCCGACGCCTGGCACGACCTGTGCCGCAACCCCGTCTTCGTCGTCTCCGCACTGGTGATCCTCTTCCTCGTGGTCATCTCCATCTGGCCGTCCCTGATCACCTCGGGCAACCCCCTCGAGTGCCGGCTCTCCAAGGCCCAGGAAGGCTCCCAGCCCGGACACCCGTTCGGCTTCGACGGCCAGGGCTGCGATGTCTACACCCGGACCGTCTACGGCGCCCGTACGTCGGTCACAGTCGGCGTCTGCGCCACCCTCGGAGTCGCCGTCCTCGGCTCGGTCCTGGGCGGGCTCGCCGGGTTCTTCGGCGGGGCGTGGGACGCGGTCCTGTCCCGCACCACCGACATCTTCTTCGCGATCCCGGTCGTCCTCGGCGGTCTGGTCCTTCTCTCCGTGGTGATCAGCAACACGGTCTGGCCGGTCGTCGGGTTCATGGTGCTGCTCGGCTGGCCGCAGATCTCCCGTATCGCCCGCGGCTCGGTCATCACCGCCAAACAGAACGACTACGTGCAGGCGGCCCGCGCCCTCGGCGCCTCCAGCTCCCGCATCCTGCTGCGGCACATCGCGCCCAATGCGGTCGCGCCCGTGATCGTCGTGGCGACCATCGCGCTCGGCACCTACATCGCCCTGGAGGCGACCCTGTCGTATCTCGGCGTCGGGCTGAAACCGCCGAGCGTGTCCTGGGGGATCGACATCTCCGCCGCCTCCCCCTACGTCCGCAACGCCCCGCACGCGCTGCTGTGGCCCTCCGGCGCCCTCGCGATCACCGTGCTCGCGTTCATCATGCTCGGCGACGCGGTGCGCGACGCCCTCGACCCGAAGCTGAGGTGAGCCGTCGTCATGCTGCTCGAAGTGCGCGACCTGCACGTGGAGTTCCGGACCCGGGACGGGATCGCCAAGGCCGTCAACGGCGTCAGCTACGGCGTGGACGCGGGCGAGACGCTCGCCGTGCTCGGCGAGTCCGGCTCCGGCAAGTCCGTCACCGCGCAGGCCGTCACGGGGATCCTCGACATGCCGCCCGGCAGGATCACCGGCGGCGAAATCCTCTTCCGGGGGAAGGACCTGCTGCGGCTGAAGGAGGAGGAGCGGCGCCGGATCCGCGGCGCCGAGATGGCGATGATCTTCCAGGACGCGCTGTCCTCGCTGAACCCCGTGCTCTCGGTCGGCGACCAGCTCGGCGAGATGTTCGTCGTGCACCGCGGCATGTCGAGAAAGGACGCGCGCGCCAGGGCCGTCGAGCTCATGGACCGGGTGCGCATCCCGGCCGCCGCGCAGCGCGTGCGCGACTACCCCCACCAGTTCTCCGGCGGTATGCGGCAGCGCATCATGATCGCGATGGCACTGGCGCTTGAGCCCGCCCTGATCATCGCCGACGAGCCCACCACCGCCCTCGACGTCACCGTCCAGGCCCAGGTCATGGATCTGCTCGCCGAACTGCAGACCGAGTACCACATGGGCCTCATCCTCATCACCCACGACCTCGGCGTCGTCGCGGACGTCGCCGACCGCATCGCCGTCATGTACGCGGGCCGGATCGTCGAGTCCGCACCCGTCCACGACATCTACAAGGCACCCGCCCACCCCTACACCAGGGGCCTGCTCGACTCCATCCCGCGGCTCGACCGCAAGGGCCGGGAGCTCTACGCCATCAAGGGCCTGCCACCGAATCTCATGAACATCCCGCCCGGCTGTGCCTTCAACCCGCGCTGCCCCCTGGCCCGGGACGTGTGCCGGACCGATGTGCCGCCGCTCTACGAGGTCGTCGAGGACGGCCACGAGGGCGAGCGGGTCAGCGCGTGCCACTTCTGGAGGGAGTGCCTGCATGGCCGGTCCTGAACCGATCCTGGAGGTCAGCGGGCTGGTCAAGTACTACCCGCTCACCCGGGGGATCCTCTTCAAGAAGCAGATCGGCGCCGTGAAGGCGGTCGACGGGGTCGATTTCACACTCGGCCGGGGCGAGACCCTCGGCATCGTCGGCGAGTCGGGCTGCGGCAAGTCGACGCTCGCCCGGCTGCTGGTCAACCTGGAGAAGCCGACGGCCGGTTCGATCAGATACCGGGGCGAGGACATCACCAGGCTGTCCGGGCGCGCCCTGAAGGCCGTACGGCGCAACATCCAGATGGTGTTCCAGGATCCGTACACCTCCCTCAACCCCCGTATGACCGTGGGCGACATCATCGGGGAGCCCTACGAGATCCACCCCGAGGTCGCGCCCAAGGGCGACCGGCGCAGGCGGGTGCGGGAACTGCTCGACGTGGTGGGGCTCAACCCCGAGTACATCAACCGCTATCCGCACCAGTTCTCCGGTGGTCAGCGCCAACGCATCGGTATCGCACGGGGGTTGGCCCTGCGCCCGGAGATCATCGTCGCCGACGAGCCGGTCTCGGCGCTGGACGTGTCCGTGCAGGCCCAGGTGATCAACCTGATGGCCGGGCTCCAGGACGAGTTCGGCCTGTCGTACGTCTTCATCGCGCACGACCTCTCGATCGTGCGGCACATCTCCGACCGGGTCGGGGTGATGTACCTCGGGCGGATCGTGGAGATCGGCAGCGACGAGGAGATCTACGAGCACCCGACGCACCCTTACACCCAGGCCCTGCTGTCCGCCGTGCCCGTGCCCGACCCGGGGGCACGGGAGCGCCGGAAGCGGATCATCCTGAGCGGTGACGTACCGTCCCCGACGGACATTCCCTCCGGCTGCCGCTTCCGCACCCGCTGCTGGAAGGCCCGGGAGCGGTGCGCCGTGGAGGTGCCTCCGCTCGCGGTCCCCGACGAGTTCCGCGGCACGACCGGACCGGCCGCGCACGACTCGGCGTGCCACTTCGCGGAGACGCTGGTGCTGAAGCCCTCCGCGCCGGGCGGCGCGGTGCCGACCGAGGAGCCGCCGGTGGCCGGGGACGAGCCGACCGAGGAGCCGCCGGTGGCCGGGGACGAGCCGACCGAGGAGCCGCCGATAGCGAGGGATCAGCCGGCGGAGGAGAACGCATAAGCACACAAATGCGCACCAAGTGCGTTAACACGCAGGCAACTTGGCCGACGCGGTTCCGATATACGGACGCAGCAGAGTGAACAGCGTACGGCCGTGCGGGTGCCGTAAACGGGCCGGAGTGCGCCATGTCACTCCGGCCCGTTGCCCGGGGCCTCAGCCCCGCTTCAGGGTGTGCCGATTCTCAGGGCGTCTCGATTTTCAGGGCCCGGCGCAGGAAGTCCAGCTGGAGCAGCAGCAGGTTCTCGGCGACCGTTTCCTGCGGGGTCATGTGGGTCACCCCGGACAGTGGCAGCACCTCGTGGGGGCGGCCCGCGGCCAGCAGGGCGGAGGACAGGCGCAGGGAGTGGGCCACCACCACGTTGTCGTCCGCCAGGCCGTGGATGATCATCATCGGCCTGGCGGGGTCGGCCGCGTCCACCAGGCCCGCGTCGTCGATCAGGGAGTTGCGGCGGTAGACCTCCGGCTGCTTGCCCGGATGTCCCAGATAGCGCTCCTGGTAGTGGGTGTCGTACAGCCGCAGATCGGTCACCGGGGCGCCGACGACAGCCGCGTGGAACACATCGGGGCGGCGCAGTACCCCGAGTGCCGCCAGATAGCCGCCGAAGGACCAGCCGCGGACGGCGACCCGGCTCAGATCGAGCGGGAAGTCACCGGCCAGAGCCTGCAGCGCGTCCACCTGGTCCTGGAGCACGACCGCCGCGAGGTCGTCCTTGACCGCCTTCTCCCAGGCAGGGGAGCGGCCCGGGGTCCCCCGCCCGTCCGCGACGATCACCGCGAAGCCCTGGTCGGCGAACCACTGCGAGGTCAGGTGCGGGTTGTGCGCGGCCACCACGCGCTGCCCGTGCGGGCCGCCGTAGGGGTCCATGAGGACGGGGAGCGAGGTGTCACCGGAGTAGTCCGTAGGCATAAGTACGGCGCATGGGATTCGTCGTGCGCCCCCCTGCCTGAGCGTCACGCGCGGGGACAAACCGGGATGTTCCGCATACGACGTCACGGCTGCTACCCGCTTCCCCTCATGCAGCACCTGCACCTGGGTGCCCGCGCGGTCGGGCACCGAGGACACGAGCACGGTCACGCCTCCCGCGCGCACCGCCGAGTGCACGCCGGGCTCCTGGGACACGCGCTCCACACCGAGCTCGTTCACCCGGTACACATGCACCTCGCCGATCTCGGGATCGGCGGCCGCCTCGCCTGCCGACGCCGCGACCAGCACGTCGTCCTCCGACACGTCGAGCACCGCCCGTACGTGCAACTGCCGGCCAGTCAGTGGACGTTCGCCCACCGCGAGCACCCGCGCGCCGCCCTCGTCGGCGATCCGCACCAGCTGTCCGGAGGGACTCCAGCACGGCACGCCGGCGAAAAGTTCAAGCCAATGTGGATCTTCATCCGCATGCACCATCCGGGTCGCCCCGGTGTCCGGGTCCACGGCCAGGAACAGCTGGCTGCGCTGGTCGCGCGCCTGAACCAGAATCAGCGGCGCACCCGCCCCTGACCAGTGCACACGCGCCAGATACGGGTAGACCGCCCGGTCCCAGACGACCTCCGTGCGCACCCCGTCGAGGCCCAGGACGAACAGGCGCACCTCCGCGTTGTCGGTGCCCGCCGCCGGGTACGCGACCTGCTGCGGCTCCCGCTGCGGATGCGCCGGATCGGAGATCCACCACCGGCGCACCGGCGTGTCGTCCACACGCGCCACGAGCAGCCGGTCCGAGTCCGGCGACCACCAGAAGCCCCGAGAACGCCCCATCTCCTCGGCCGCGATGAACTCGGCCAATCCATAGGAAACCGACGGCGACTCGGGATCGGCGAGCACCCGGTCGCCCTCGCCCTCGGCGCCGATCACCCGCAGGGCGCCCCCGGCGACGTAGGCGATGTGCCGTCCGTCGGGGGCCGGGCGGGGGTCGATCACCGGTCCCCGTACGGGCAGTTCGCGTGCCGTGCCGGCGCGCAGCTCCGCCGTGAAAAGCCGCCCCGACAAGGCGAAAGACGCCAACTCCACGGCCGTGTCCGTGGCGTAGCCCACGATGCCGGCGCCGCCTTCGCGGCTCCGCTCCCGGCGGGCGCGCTCCTCGGGCGGCAACTCCTCGGCGGCGCCCCCGAGCAGCGCGTCCGGATCGGCCGCGGGGCGCTCCACGCCCTCTGCCACATCGAGGACCCACAGCTTGTGCGCACGGTCCGTCCCGGACGCGGACCGCAGGAACGCGACACGGGAACCATCGGGCGCGACGGTGAACGCCCGTGGCGCGCCGAGCGTGAACCGCTGGGTCCGCGCGTGCCGTCGGGGGAAGGAAGCAGGCTCGGTCGTCATGCCCCGACCATATTGGCCATGCGCCCCCTTGTGCGGCCGTGCGCCGACCGATGCGCACGTACGGATAGTTATGATCACTAGCGCATAGTGGGTATGAACCCGCTGGCGTCTGTGTGGATTTATCTGTGTGGATATTTCACGGGGATATGTCCGCACGGATCCGTTGCCCCCATAGTCCGACCCCCGCGCCCCTGTGGATCTTTGGAGGTGAGCCGCCGTGGCACTCTCGATTTCGGCGGTGGTGCTGCTGGCGATCGTCGTCTTCCTTCTGATCAGGAAGTCAGGGCTGAAGGCAGGGCATGCGGTCGTGTGCATGCTGCTCGGTTTCTACCTCGCCTCCTCGACCGTCGCCCCGACGATCAGCGAGCTGACGACGAACATCGCGGGGATGATCGGGAGCCTCAAGTTCTGACCGGCGCCGGGTAGGGCGTAGGGCGCCGGCCGCCTCGTAGGGTGGGTCCCATGACGGATCTGCCCGACCGGCGTCTGCTCCTGGTGCACGCGCACCCCGACGACGAGTCGATCAACAACGGCGCGACCATGGCCAAGTACGTGGCCGAGGGCGCCCGTGTGACGCTGGTGACCTGCACCCTCGGCGAGGAGGGCGAGGTCATCCCGCCCGCGCTCGCCCATCTCACGCCCGACCGCGACGACGCGCTGGGCCCGCACCGCGTCGCCGAACTGGCCGCCGCGATGAAAGAGCTCGGCGTCTCCGACCACCGTTTCCTCGGTGGCCCCGGCCGCTACCGGGACTCCGGGATGATGGGCGTCGAGCAGAACCACAGGCCGGGCGCCTTCTGGTCCGCCGACCTCGACGAGGCGGCCGGCCATCTGGTGGCGGTCGTCCGGGAGGTGCGCCCCCAGGTCCTCGTCACCTACGACCCGAACGGCGGCTACGGCCACCCGGACCACATCCAGGCCCACCGCGTCGCCATGCGCGCCGCCGGGTCGGCCGCCGACCCCGGCTTCCGCCCGGACCTCGGCGCGCCCTGGGAGATCTCCAAGATCTACTGGAACCGGATGCCGCGCCCGGTCGCGGAAGCCGCCTTCGCGCGGCTCGGCGAGGCTCTCGACAAGACGCCCTTCGCCAAGGCCGCGGCCGTCGACGACGTCCCCGGGGTGGTCGACGACCAGGTGATCACCACGGAGATCGACGGCACCGCGTTCGCCGCCGCGAAGGCCGCGGCGATGCGGGCCCACGCCACGCAGATCGAGGTCGCCGAGCCGTGGTTCGCGCTGTCCAACGCGCTGGCACAGCCGCTGTTCACCACCGAGTACTACGAGTTGGTGAGCGGCGAGCGCCCCGCGGTACGCGAGAGGGATCTGTTCGAGGGAGTGACCCCATGATGTCGACGGACAAGCGGCCAAGTGCGCTTGCACAGCCGGTCGGTGCGCCCTCGCCCGGACGGATCGCCGCCTATCTCGGACTCTTCGTGCTCGGCGCGGTGGTCGGCGCGGCGGGCGGGCTGGTGCAATCCGGCTGGTTCCCCGGTGGATTGCTGCTCGCGCTCGCGGGCGCGGGCGGCCTCTTCGTCGGCGGAGCCCGGGCCACGGGCGCCCGCGCGGGAGCCCTCGCGCCCGCCGCCGGGTGGATGCTCGCCGTCCTCCTCCTCACCGCCAGCCGCCCGGAAGGGGACTTCCTGTTCGGCGCGGGCGTCGGCTCGTATCTCTTCCTGCTCGGTGGTATGGCCCTCGCTGTGATCTGCGCCACCCTTGCGCCCGGACGGCAACCTGGCGGCCCCGGCGCCCGACTTGGCAAGTGAAGTACCACTTCTCCTCCGGGGGCATGGGATGTCCCCCGGAAAAAGGCGGTGCGCACGTGGGGGTCCCGTGCGGGTTTCCCCGGCGGCCGCGGTCTACGGGCCGCGAGCGGCCAGTATGGTGGTGCGCGCCGCCGAGCCGCCCGCATTGAGGTCGACACGGGCGGTGGAGCCAACCGGGAGAACCTGCCTTGAGTCGTGAAAATGACAGTTCGTCCGCCGGACCCAACGGGCGCGGCGGAGCCGCGTACCCGTCGGGGACGCCGCCGTACGGGACCCCCATGGCTTCCGCGGACGGCGTCGACGCGAGCCGTTCGGCCACGCAGCCGGAGGAACGCAAGACCGAGACCACGCTGACGACCCGGATCCGTATCAACATCCCCGGGTCCAGGCCCATTCCGCCGGTCGTCGTGCGCAAGCCCGTCGCGGACGCAGGCACCGCGGACGAAGCGGGCGACGACGCCCAGACGACAACGACGACGCCCGTGAGCGCGCTCAGTGTCCTCGACACCGCCGCGGAGCCCTCCGCGGCGCCGGCCGAGGAGAAGGCGAGCGACTGGTTCGCGCCCCGCAAGCCCGGTCCTGCCAAGGGCCAGCAGGGCGGCGGGTCCACCAACGGCGCCGGTATGCCCGGCGCTTCGGGCATACAGGGAGCGAACGGCGTCTCAGGTGCGCCGGGCGGCTCCGGCGTGGGCGGTGCGCGCCCCGCTGGTCCCGGTGCGAACGTCACGGGTGGTACACGCCCCGGCGCTTCCGGTGCGCCGGGCGCCCCCGGCGCACGGCCCGGAGGGGGCGTGGGCGGCGCAGGCCCGCTGGGCGCACGTCCCGGCGGCAGCAACGGCAAGGGGCTCCCGGGTGCCACCGGCGCGGGCCCCGTCGCGCCGGGGCACGGCGGGGGCACCGGCTCCTTCGACGTGTCCGACGCGGTGGCCGCCACCACCGCCCAGTTCCCGGTCATCGGAACCGACGGCGCCGGCGAGCCCCGCCGCGACGACCTGCCGTACTTCTCCGAGCCGGGCCTCCCCGGCCCGTCCGGCCCCTCGGGCCCCACCGGCGGCCCGGTCACGGGCGACGGACCGGTCATCCCCCCCGCGGCCCCGACGGCAGGCGGCCCCGGCCCGGCCGCCCCGGGCGCGAACCTCGGCGGGG
>NZ_JBEOZU010000105.1:0-28906 GCF_040298185.1 Streptomyces sp. NPDC001634
TCGTCCGCCAGTACATCGAGCAGCAAAAACGTCCGCTCTAAAGTGCACGTCAGAACAGCCTTGAGATGCATACATCCCCGGCCTGAACGCCGGGGATGTATGCAAGAATCCCGGTAATACCGTGACCGCCAACACCAGTGATAGCGGCGCTCGCGCCGGCCACCACACTCACCCGGCGGGGCCACGATCACACGACGCTCAGCAATGACCCCATCCTCACCCGCGGAACGTTTCCCGGCACGCAGGAGACAACTGTCGGAGGGGATGGCAACCGGGAGACCGCTGCCCGCCGCTCGTGCTGCTGTCGACGGGAGGCCTGCTACAACACGAATGCCCTCCCAGCCAGTCAGCGGGAGGGCGTTCGTCATACGGTCACCAGGTCACCGGTACCAGTACCGCACCCTACGGTGATGCGAACACACACCTCGAAAATGCGCCGCATACGAATACGTGCCATCCCAGCACTTCGCCGTCGCAGCACGCGGGTGCGAGCTGTTCGCGCGACAGGCACCTGTCGTATGGTGTGCGCACGTCGCAGCCTCCGCCGGCACGGCCGTGACGACCGGCGCCGGCAGCGCTCCGGCGACAGCGAGCGTGGCCAGCCCGGCCCTGAGTCTGGTGAGCATGGTGCCCCCATGACCTGGTTGACGCAACCCATAGGGGCACCCCCCGACGTTGAACATCCCGTCAGGACGAGAGTCAGAGCGGCCACGGCCACCAACACAGCCCGGTGATCAATCGTTTGCCGCTTCACGAAACTCCGACGCCCGTCGCGGCCGTTCCGTTCGGCGATACCGGCCCAGCGGCGCCCGACCGCGTCATCGAGACGGCCGAGGGTTCGCGCTCATCACCCGGGGACGGTTTCGAGCGCGCGAGGTACGGGCACCCGTGCCAGGCTCGAAGCAAGAGCACTGTGGGTGCAAGTCCGAGCGCAGTGGGTGGCGGACGGCGAGCAGTGCGTGGCGGTGTCCGACGAGCAGCGGTCGTCCCGGCCCGCGCAGCGCGGCGCGGAGCCGGTGAGCGTGCCCTGACCGAGGAGGTCGAGTCATGACCCACAGCGGCGCCGACGAGGTGCGTCGGGCGGAGCAGGACGTGGTGCGCGGCAACCAACTGTTCGGTCCTCAGCCGAACGTGGCGGGTGCGGCCGGTTACCCCGACGCGCCGCCCCGCATGGGCTTCTTCACGGACACTTCCGTATGCATCGGCTGCAAGGCGTGCGAGGTGGCCTGCAAGGAGTGGAACGCCGTACCGGAGGACGGCCTCGAGCTGACGGGCATGTCGTATGACAACACCCAGGGGCTCGGCGCCGATAGCTGGCGCCATGTGGCCTTCATCGAGCAGCGGAGACGACCGGGGGGCCAGGAGTCCGGTGTCGGACACGAGGACGTCGACGTCTTCGACGCCGCCGCCCGCCTCGGCACCTCCGCCGGTGGGCGTACCGAGCTGCGCTGGCTGATGTCCTCGGACGTGTGCAAGCACTGCACGCACGCGGCCTGCCTCGACGTGTGCCCCACCGGGTCGCTGTTCCGCACCGAGTTCGGCACTGTCGTCGTCCAGGAGGACATCTGCAACGGCTGCGGCTACTGCGTCTCCGCATGCCCCTACGGCGTCATCGACCAACGCAGGGGCGATGGGCGCGCCTGGAAGTGCACCCTGTGCTACGACCGGCTCGGGGCCGGCATGGAACCGGCCTGCGCCAAGGCGTGCCCGACGGACTCGATCCAGTTCGGCCCCTTGGACGAACTGCGGGAACGGGCTGCGGGCCGCGTGGCGCAGCTTCACGCGGCCGGTGTCCCCGAGGCGCGCCTGTACGGCGACAGCCCGGACGACGGGGTCGGCGGGGACGGCGCGTTCTTCCTGCTGCTGGACGAGCCGGAGGTGTACGGCCTGCCGCCTGATCCGGTCGTCACCACCCGGGATCTCCCGGACATGTGGCGGCACGCGGCCGTCGCCGCCGCCTCACTCGCCGCGCTGGCCGTCGCCAGTTTCGTCAGGAGGCCGCGGTGACGGGAAACCACGCCAGGAGGCACCGATGACCGGACCGGACGAGACCCGCGACGGCGCCCAGTGCGCTGAGCCGGGCCGGGACGTCCCGATCGGAGCGCATGCGGGGCGCCGCCGACGGCGCCGTGGCCGCGGCGAGCAGCCCGTGGTGCCCGCTGCGCAGTTCTCCTCGTACTACGGCAGACCGGTTCTGAAGAGGCCGACCTGGGCGCCCCTCGACATCGCCGGCTACCTGTATCTCGGCGGACTCGCCGGGGCCTCGTCGCTGCTGGCTGCCGGCGGGCACGCCTCCGGACGACCCGAGCTGGCCAGGTCGGCGAAGCTGGGCGCGGCGGGTGCCGTCTCGCTGTCGCTGGGTGCGCTGGTCCACGACCTGGGCCGGCCCGTGCGTTTCCTCAACATGCTGCGCGTCTTCAAGCCGACCTCCCCGATGAACGTGGGGTCGTGGCTGCTGGCCGGCTACGCCCCGCTGACGATGGCCGCCGCGGCAAGTGAAGTCGCCGGCCGCTGCCGGCTCGTCGGGTCCGCCGCCACAGGGGCCGCCGCCCTCCTCGGCCCCGCGATCACCACGTACACCGCCGTGCTGATCTCGGACACGGCGGTGCCTTCCTGGCACGAGGGATACCGGGAGCTGCCGTTCGTCTTCGCCGGTTCGGGCGCCACCGCGGCGGCCGGGCTCGCGCTGGTCGCGGCCCCGGTCGCGCAGACTGGGCCCGCGCGTCGGCTGGCGGCGCTCGGGGCGGCTCTGGAGCTGGGCGCCTTCCGGCTGATGAAACGGCGGATGGGCCTGGTGGCCGAGCCCTTCGAGGAGGGCGGGCCGCGCGCGCTGATGCGCTCGGCGGAGATTCTCACGGCGGGCGGGGCGGCCCTGGCAGCCGTCGCGGGCCGACGGCGCAGCCGAGGACTGGCTGCGGTGGCCGGGGCTGCCCTGCTGACCGGCTCGGCGGCGTTGCGGTTCGGCGTGTTCCAGGCCGGAGTCGCCTCCGCCGAGGACCCGAAGTACACCGTCGTACCCCAGCGCGAGCGTCTGCGAGCCCGCGCGGGCTGACGGGCCGCGCCGGGCAGCTGGTGCCGGGAGCCTCCGGGCTCGGTCCCGGCCGTCCCCTCCGCTGACATCCGGAAGCCGGCCGCGCAAGGTGATGGGCCCGGCTCACCCAAACGGCGCCTGCGGCCCAGCCCATGCTCACGAACTCCCTGGCTCACGCTCGCCCCCCGGCCCCGGAGCACTCCGAGGTGACGGACCCAGCTCACCTGAACGGCGCCTGCGGGCCAACCCGTGCACATGGACTCCCCGGCTCACGCTCGCCCTCCTCCTCCCCCGGCCCCGGCCCCGGCAGCACTCCGACTCGCGGTCAGCGTGCCCGCACCGCCTGCGGGCCCGGTGCGCGTAGGCGTTTTCCGCTCCGGGGCCCCCGCCCGCACCTGCTCACATCTTCCGGCCACCGGCCCTCACGTTTCGGCGGTCACCGCGTGGGTACTCCGCCGCAGCCGGGACACGGGGGGCCGGAAGGAGGGTCGCCGGCGTTCTCCGGGGCAGCCGGGTGCGATGCCGGGTTTTGGTGTTCGCGGATGCAGTCGTCGCTGGGCTGCGGAAGAATCTTCCGCAGAAGAACCGGGTGCGGCCGGGCGCCGCCGAGGTCGTCCGGGTCGCCGGACGCGAGGAACCGGGCGGGAGGTCTGACTCATGGGCGTGCGCACCTGGATCGACTCGTGGCCGGTCTACCGCCAGCTCACGGGGACGGACCCCCTGGGCCGCGGCGCCGCCGCCAAGAGTGCGCGCAGTGCGCGGCTGGCTCCCCGCACCGCGAGCGCGGACCGCGTAGTGAAGTCGGTGTGCCCGTACTGCGCCGTGGGCTGCGGCCAGAATGTCTACGTCGAGGGCGAGCGGGTCACCCAGATCGAGGGCGACCCCGACTCCCCCGTCTCGCGCGGCCGACTGTGTCCCAAGGGCGCGGCGAGCCTTCAGTTGACCACGGGCGACGCACGCGAGCACCGCGTTCTCTACCGGCGTCCGCACGGCACCGAGTGGGAACGCCTGGACCTCGACACGGCGATGGACATGATCGCGGATCGGGTGATCGAGGCGCGGCGTGCCGGATGGCAGTGGGAGGTCGACGAGACCCGCACCCGGCGTACGCTCGGCATCGCGAGCCTGGGCGGGGCCACGCTCGACAACGAAGAGAACTACCTCATCAAGAAGTTGTTCACCGCGCTCGGCGCCATCCAGATCGAGAACCAGGCGCGCGTTTGACACTCCTCCACCGTTCCCAGTCTGGGAACCTCGTTCGGCCGCGGCGGCGCGACCACCTTCCAGCAGGACCTGCAGAACTCCGACTGCATCATCATCCAGGGCTCGAACATGGCCGAGTGCCACCCGGTCGGGTTCCAGTGGGTGATGGAGGCCAAGGCCCGCGGGGCGAAGGTGGTCCATGTCGACCCGCGCTTCACCCGCACCAGCGCGCTGGCCGACGTGCACGTGCCGCTGCGTGCGGGCACGGACATCGCCTTCCTCGGCGGGGTCATCAACTACGTCCTGAAGCGGGAGAAGTACTTCCGCGACTATGTGGTGGCGTACACCAACGCGCCCGTGGTGCTGCGCGAGGACTTCCGCGACACAGAGGACCTCGACGGCCTCTTCTCCGGCCTCGACTCCGACAACCGCCGCTATGACAACAGCAGTTGGCAGTACGAGGGAATGGAGATCCAGCCAGCCTCCGGCGCACGCGACCAGGACTACGACAGGCGCACCGGGGGCGGCCGTTCGGTGACGGAGGCGGCGCGCGGCGAAGCCCACGGCGCGGGCGGCGCGGACATCGGTGAGGGCGAGCCCGAGCGGGACGAGACGCTGGCCCACCCCCGGTGCGTCTTCCAGGTCCTCAAGCGGCACTACGCCCGCTACACACCGGAGATGGTCGAGCAGATCTGCGGCGTGCCCCAGGATCTCTTCCGCCAGGTGTGCGAACTGGTCACGGACAACTCGGGCCGGGACCGGACGACGGCCTTCGCGTACGCGGTCGGCTGGACCCAGCACACGGTCGGCGTGCAGTACATCCGCGCGGCCGCCGTACTCCAGGGCCTGCTGGGCAACATCGGCCGGCCGGGCGGCGGCATCCTCGCCCTGCGCGGCCACGCTTCCATCCAGGGATCCACGGACATCCCCACCCTCTTCAACCTGCTGCCCGGCTACATCCCGATGCCCCACGCCCACCAGAACCAGGACCTGGCCGCCTTCGTCCAGGCGGACGCCGCACGCAAGGGCTACTGGGGCAACATGCGCGCCTATCTGGTGAGCCTGCTCAAGGCCTACTGGGGCGAGGCCGCGACCGCCGACAACGACTTCTGCTTCGACTACCTGCCGCGCCTGACCGGCTCCCACTCCACCTACGAGACGACCATGGCCCAACTGGACGGCACCTGTAAGGGCTACTTCCTCCTGGGTGAGAACCCGGCGGTCGGCAACGCCAACTCCAAGCTGCAGCGGCTGGGCATGGCCAACCTGGACTGGCTGGTCGTAAGGGACTTCTCCCTGATCGAGTCGGCCACCTGGTGGAAGGACGGCCCGGAGATCGAGACGGAAGAGCTGCGCACGCAGGACATCCGCACCGAGGTGTTCTTCCTGCCGGCCGCCGCGCACACCGAGAAGGACGGCAGCTTCACCAACACCCAGCGTCTGCTGCAGTGGCACCACCAGGCCGTCGAGCCGCCCGGCGAGGCCCGCAGCGACCTCTGGTTCACCTTCCACCTCGGGCGGCTGATCCGGCGCAAGCTCGCCGGGTCCACCGACCCGATGGACCGGCCACTGCTCGACCTGACCTGGGACTACCCCACCAAGGGCGAGCTCGCCGAACCGGACGCGGAGGCGGTCCTCGCCGAGATCAACGGCCACGACGCCGAAGGCAACCCGCTGGCCTCCTACGCACAGCTCAACGCCGACGGCTCCACCGCGTGCGGCTGCTGGATCTACTGCGGGGTGTACGCCGACGGCGTGAACCAGGCGGCACGCCGCACGCCGGGCCAGGAGCAGAACTGGGTGGCAGCCCGATGGGCATGGGCCTGGCCGGCCAACCGCCGCATCCTGTACAACCGCGCCTCGGCCGACCCGGACGGCAGGCCGTGGAGCGAGCGCAAGGCGTTGGTGTGGTGGGACGAGAAGAAGGCGCGGTGGGTGGGCCACGACGTCCCCGACTTCCCCGCCACCAAGTCCCCGGACCACCGGCCGCCGCCGGACGCGACCGGCGCCGAAGCCCTGTCGGGCACGGACCCCTTCATCATGCAGGCCGACGGCAAGGCATGGCTCTACGTGCCGTCCGGACTCACCGATGGTCCGCTTCCGGCGCACTACGAACCGCAGGACTCACCGTTCCCGAACCTGCTGTACCGCCAGCAGCGCAATCCCGTACGGCATTTGCTGCCGCCGCCCCACCCCGACAACCGCTACCAGCCCAGCGCCGGTGAACCGGGCACGGAGGTGTTCCCCTACGTCGCCACCACCTACCGGCTCACCGAGCACCACACGGCGGGTGGCATGTCCCGCTGGCTGCCGTACCTCGCGGAGCTGCAACCGGAGTTCTTCTGCGAGGTCTCCCCCGAACTCGCCGCCGAACGCGGGCTGGAGCACACCGGCTGGGCGACGATCGTCAGCGCGCGGGCCGTCATCGAGGCGCGGGTCCTGGTCACCGACCGCATGCCGCCGCTGACCGTGCAGGGGCGGACCCTGCACCAGGTCGGACTTCCCTACCATTGGGGGCCGAACGGCTACAGCACGGGCGATGCCGCCAACGAACTGCTGCACCTGTCCCTCGACCCCAACACCCACATCCAGGAGACGAAGGCGTTCGCCGTCGACATCCGGCCCGGAAGGCGTCCCCGGGGGCCGGCGGCGGTGGAACTGGTGCGCGCCTACCGGGCACGGGCGGGCATCACCGAGCGCACCGGCACGGAACTCTGACCCGCCCCGGCCCTCACCGGAGCACGAGGGAGTACGGCCCGCGCGGTACCAGTTCCCCGACCACCGGCGCCCCCGGCACCTCACCGGCTACCAGCAGCCCGCCAGAAGTCTGGGCGTCGGCCAGGAGCAGACGTGTGCCGGCGTCCGTGGTGCCGAAGTCCGTGAAGGGCGCCACCCAGTCCAGATTGCGCCGGGTGCCGCCGCTGACGTATCCGTCCCGTACGGCCTCCCGAGCCCCGTCGAGGTACGGCACGGCGGCGGTGTCGACCACCGCGGTCACGTCCGAGGCCCGGGCCAGCTTGTGCAGGTGGCCGAGGAGGCCGAAGCCGGTGACGTCGGTGGCGCAGCTCGCACCGGCGGCCAGGGCCGCGGCGGAGGCGTCCCGGTTGAGGGCGGTCATCGTGGCGATCGCCTGCTCGAACCGCTCGCCGGTGGCTTTGTGGCGGTTGTTGAGGACACCGAGGCCGAGGGGCTTGGTCAACGACAGCGGCATACCGGGACGGCCGGCGTCGTTGCGCAACAGCCGTGCCGGGTCGGCGAGTCCGGTGACGGCCATGCCGTACTTGGGTTCGGGGTCGTCGACGCTGTGGCCGCCGCCCACATGGCAGCCCGCCTCGGCGGCGACGTGCAGCCCGCCGCGCAGCACCTCGCGGGCCAGGTCGAACGGCAGCACGTCGCGGGGCCAGGCCAGCAGGTTGACGGCGAGGACGGGCCGGCCGCCCATCGCGTACACGTCGGACAGGGCATTGGCCGCGGCGATGCGTCCCCAGTCGTAGGGGTCGTCGACGACCGGGGTGAAGAAGTCGGCGGTGGACACCACTGCCTGCGCCGGGGTGCCGCCCTGCGCGGGCAGGGCGACGACGGCGGCGTCGTCGCCGGTGGCCAGTCCGACCAGGAGCGGAGTGTCGGCCGTGACCGGCACGGGTGCGGAGAGGGCGCCGAGCACGTCCTCCAGCTCACCTGGAGGGATCTTGCACGCGCAGCCGCCTCCATGGGCGAACTGCGTGAGCCTTGGGGGGGCTTGGCGGGTCGTGGTCATGCCGGTCTCCTGCTCGCGTAGCCTGGCGGTCGGTGGAGGCGTGTGGGTGCCTGGTGGCCCTCCCGGTCTTCAAAACCGAGGTGCCCGAGGATCTCGGGCAGGCGGGTTCGATTCCCGTCCGCCTCCGCTCCCCGTGCCGGTACGGCAGCGCCGGCGCTGGTCGTCCACGCGCTCCGTGTACCCCTGGGCGTCCAGGTGCTCCAGCAGCGGCACGGCCACCCGGCGCGTGGTGTCCAGGGCCCGCCGGGCCTCGCTCAGCGTGAACGGCTGGGGCAGCCTGCCGAGCACGGCGGCGGCCCGTGCGTCCGCCCCGGGCAGCAGCACGATCCCCTCGGCCACCCGCAGCAGCGCGCCCGCCGCGACCGCGGCGGCCACCGTCTTGCGGGTGAGACCCAGTTCGGTGAGGCGGCTGGCCTCCGGCGCGCGGAACGGTGTCATCGTCAGCTCCCGGCAAACGGCGTCGACGGCGGCTAGGACGGCGTCCGGCAGCGTCAGCCGCGGGCTTTCGGAGCCGTACAACCGGCCCTGGTGGCAGATGAGTCGAGGCTCACCGGGTGCTATCGCCAAGGCGTCCACCAGCGACCGGTCGGGCAGGCCGAGCAGATGCCGGGCCGCCTCCGCGGGCAGGCCCGGCTCCAGTGGGTGCTCCTTCGCGTACCGGTCCACCTCGGCGGCCAGGCGTTCGCGCAGGCCCGTCCAGTGGGTCGGGTCGGCGAGCCAGTCTCCGGCGACCGGTGCCGCCGGGGGCGGCACGCCCATGGCGAGCAGCTCCGGGCGCCGGATCAGCGCACGGCGCCGCAGCTCCGCCGGGCCGTCCGGAACGCCGGTCATCGCGGCCAGTTGCCCGGCCCGGGCCCGCCCCGCGCCCCGACGGGCCAGCAGCGGCGGACGGACATCCAGCACCGTCACGCCGCACGGCAGCCGGCTGCCTCCTCCCGGTTCGCGCAGTACCGCACGGTCACCGACGCGCAGCGGCAGCCCTCGGTTCAGGATCAGCCGGGCTGTGTCCTGGCCCAACGGGCGGACGGTCACCGGGACGGCAGCGGTGCCGATGTGCAGGGTGACCGTCCGGGGCAGGTCGTCTGCAGGGTCGCCCACGATCCGGACGTCGACGAGGTCGGTGAGCAGCCAGCGCTCCGGTGCCAGCAGCGCCTCTCCCCGCCGGAGCGCGACAACTGCGGGCCCGTGCACGTTGACCGCCACGCGGGCCACCCCGCTGACGGCGGCGCGTTCCTCGTGCAGGGACTGCAGACCCCGTACCCGCAGCGTGGCCGCCCCGTCCCGCGTCACCAGGCGGTCCCCCACCCGCAGGGTGCCGGCCCCGAGTGTGCCGGTCACCACGGTGCCGTGCCCGCGCACCGTGAAGGCCCGGTCCAGCCACAGCCGTACGTCCGCGTCGGCGGGCGGGACGGGCAGGGTGCCGGCCAACCGCGCGAGTTCCACCCGCAGTTCGTCCAGCCCGGCACGGGTCACCGCGCTGACCGCGACGGAGGGCACGGCGCCGAGGGAAGTGGCGGCCATGCGTTCCAGGGCGTCGGCGCGGACCGGTTCGGGGTCGGCCAGGTCGCTTCGGGTCACCGCGAGGACGGCGTGCCGTACGCCGAGCGCGTCGAGGATCGCCAAGTGCTCCTCGGACTGCGGCTGCCAGCCCTGGTCGGCGGCCACGACGAAGAGTACGGCGGGCACGGGTCCGATCCCGGCGAGCATGGTCGGAACAAACTTCTCGTGGCCCGGTACGTCCACGAAGGCGAGGTGCTCCCCGTCGCGGAGCCGGGTCCACACGAAGCCGAGATCGAGGGTCAGGCCCCTGCGCCGCTCCTCCGCGAAGCGGTCGGGTTCCATACCGGTCAGCGCCCGGACGAGGGCGGACTTGCCGTGGTCGACGTGTCCGGCGGTGGCCAGCACCCGCATGGCGCCTACCTCCCCGCGGCCGACCGCACCGCCTCCGCCAGCCGTTCGTCGTCCTCCGGCGGCACCGCCCGCAGATCGAGCAGACAGCGCCCCGCCTCCAGGCGGCCGACGACCGGGACGGGCCCGGTACGCAGCGCTGCGGCGAACGACTCCGGCAGGGACAGGGCCGCACTGAGCAGGATCACCCCGGGCGCGCCGCCTCCGCCCACGGTCGCGGCGCTCTCGACGGACCGTACGTCGACGCCGTGCGCGCTCAGATCGGAGGCGAGCCGGTCGGCGCGGGCCACGAGGGCGGCGGGGTCGGCGGCCAGCGCCGCGGCGGTCGGGGTGGGCGGTCCGGTGAGTGTGGCCTCCAGGGCGGCCAGCGTCAGTTTGTCCACGCGCAGGGCGCGTGCCAGCGGATGACGCGACACGGCGCGGACGAGGTTCTCCTCGCCCAGGACGAGCCCGCACTGGGGCCCGCCGAGCAGCTTGTCGCCGCTCGCGGTGACGAGCGAGGCGCCGGCCCGCAGCTGTGTCTCGGCGTCCGGTTCCTGGGGCAGCATCGGATGGGGGGCGAGCAGCCCGGAGCCGATGTCGACGATCACCGGAACGCCCAGCGTAGCGAGTTCGCCGACGTCGGCGGCGCGGGTGAAGCCGGTGATGCGGAAGTTGGAGGGATGCACCTTCAGCACGAATCCCGTGTCGGGACCGACCGCCGCGGCGTAGTCGGCGGCGGTGGTGCGGTTGGTGGTGCCGACCTCACGGAGCCGGGCCCCGGTGGACACCAGGAGATCCGGCAGCCGGAAACCGTCCCCGATCTCCACCATCTCCCCCCGGCTGATGACGATCTCCTTGCCGGCCGCGAGCGCGGTGGCGGCCAGTGCCAGCGCGGCGGCACCGTTGTTGACGAGGTGCGCGGCACCGGCGGACGGCACGCGCTCGCGCAGCGCTCCCAGTGCCGTCCGCCCGCGGCGGGCCCGTACGCCGCTTTGCAGGTCCAGTTCCACGTCGGTGGATCCCGCGGCCTCCTGGACGGCTCGCCGGGCGGCCGCCGACAGCGGGGCCCGGCCGAGGTTGGTGTGCAGCAGGACCCCGGTGGCGTTGATGACCGCGCGCAGTCCGCTCGCCGTGTCCGGCAGGAGCGCGACAGCCGCATCGCCGATCCGTTCCGGCGGGATGCGGCCGGCGCGCGCCCGCTCCTGTGCCTCCCGGACCGCGGCCTTCACCGCGGGCGCGCCCAGCAGGCCCGCTGCCTCGGTCAGGCGCGGATCACGCAGGAGGGCGTCGGTGTGCGGAATCCGCCGCCGCACGTCGTCGTGCGGGGTCCCGGAGGCCCGTTCGGGGTCGGGCACGGGGGCGCCGGCCTTCCTGTCACCCGCCATCTCCGATGTAACCTGCGGCTCCATGCGGCCCCTGCCTCTCCGCCCGCCTCCGGCTGTCCGAGGGTGCCCATCGTCTCCCAATGCCCCTCAGCCGCCGTTCGACACGCCGAAGCAAGCGGTCCGCGCCACATCGGGCTGATTGCTCGTGTCGGCGGATTTCTCACGCGCAGCAACACGGACACGGCATGGTCACTCCCGCTACCAAGGCCAGCCGAAGGCCCACCTGCAACATGTCTTCACGGCCAGCGCCGTGAACATCGAGTGGCTCAGCAGCCTGCCATCGACCGAGGAAAGGCCCTCACCACGGCCGCCGACCACCTTCCAGACCTTCCTGGACCAGCAGGGCATCCCCCGGTCGAAGTCCTGGCGAACCCTCGGCAGTTGACCTCGACTATCAAGATCCCCGACAGAGTCGGGCTAGTCGAGCGCGGCTGTCGCGGCTCGGAGTTCGTCGAGTGTGTGGCGTGCGAGTTCGGTAAGCGTCTGTTGGTTGGCCGGATCGGCCCATTGGTCGAAGGCGTGGTAGAAGGCGCGGATGCCGATTTCTGCGGCGAGACCCGCGGTCGGTTCCGATACGCCGCGCTTGTGAAGTGCATCTGTTATGGCCGTGGTCAGTTGGCCGCGCTTGAAGGCGGCGCGCTCCTGCAGCTCGCTGTTGCCGGCGGTGACCCAGCGGAGCCTGGCGGCGAACTCGCGGCGTTCGTCCGTGAAGGTGGCCGTGAGGGCGTCGAGGGCCGCGCCGACCGCTTGCAGCGGCGTGGCAGGGCCGGCCGCTTGGGTGATCGCGTCGGCGAGGAGCCGGGCATGCACCTCCTGGCCGGCGAAGAGCACTTCCCGCTTGTCGGGAAAGTGCCGGAAGAAGGTGGTCTTGGTCAGGCCGGCCCGGTCGGCGATCTCGTTGACGGTGGTGGCGTCGTAGCCCTGTTCGGTGAACAGGTCGAGTGCGGCGCGCACCAGCCGTTCCCGCGCGTTCGGTTCCCATCGGGCCATGCGGAAAGCATAAGTGACGTTACTTGGTACCGTCACTTGGATTAGGGTGACGGTACCAAGTCACATCACTTCGCTCCGTCCGGGCGGGGCGCTGAATCCCAGGAGAGCTGTTCATGCGTGTATTCGTCACCGGCGCCGGCGGGCACATCGGATCGGCCGTGGTACCCGAACTGATCCAGGCCGGACACGAGGTCATCGGCCTGGCACGGTCCGACACCTCGGCCGCCGCCGTCAAGGCCATGGGCGCCGAGGTGCGCCGCGGCGACACCGCCGACCTGGACGGTCTGCGCCGGGCCGCGTCCGGCGCAGACGCGGTCATCCACCTGGCGTTCGACCATGACGCCCTGTCCCCCCGGGACTTCGCCGCTGCGGCCACTGACGACCTCGCCGTGGCTCGGACCCTCGGCGACGCGCTGGCCGGCACGGACAAGACCCTCATCGGTGTCGGCCTGACCCGCACCGGCGACGCGAAACGCGACGCGGCGATCGACGCCAACCCCCGCTCCGCCGTCGCGCGCGCGATCGCCGGGTTCACCGAGCACGGCGTGCGGGCCATGCTGGTCGCGGTCCCGCCGGTCACCCACAGCGCGCGGGACCGGCATGGCTTCATCCCCAGGCTGATCAGGATCGCCCGCGACTCGGGCAGGTCGGCCTACGTCGGCGACGGCACCAACCACTGGGCCGCCGGGCACACCCTGGACGTCGGCCGCCTCTTCCGGCTCGCGTTGGAGAACGCCCCCGTCGGATCCCAGCTGTACGCCGCGGCCGAGGAGGGCATCCCGGTACGCGAGATCGCCGAGACCATAGGCCGCCACCTGAACGTCCCGACCGTAAGCATCCCCGCCGAGCGGGCTGCGGACCACTTCAAGGGCTTCCCGTTCATCACGCTCGACATCACGATGCCCAACGCGGACACCAGGCAGCTGCTGGACTGGCAGCCGGTCCACCCCGGTCTGATCGCCGACCTGGAAGACGGCCACTACTTCACCACCAGCTGACGCCGGCCCGCCCCACCAGCACATGATCGCCCGGACAAGTCCTGGCAGGCCAGCCTCCGGGCCGGGGCGGTTCCCGGACTTCCGCGCGGCTGTACACCGGCGCCTCGACCGTCCAGCCCGGACATCTCCGTCCGGTCTCCCCCACCACGACAGCACGGGGACCGGTCCGGGTACTCCGGCTATCCGAGAGGCCAACCCTGCGCTACTCCGGCGGCAACCGGCTCGCCTGCAGGAGCCCTGACCCGGGCCGGTTACCGGTGCGAGGACATCCGGTCCGGGCCCGGTCAGTGCAGCTCCACCTGCGTGTCCTGCCTATCGGCTGAGCGTTGCGGACAAGACGGTCCGGCCCGGAGTCATGGCTGGTGACTCCGGGCCGGACCGCCGCGAGGCGTCCTGCGCTCGGGTCCGCCACGACCTGCTGCTTGCGCACGCACCCGACCCTCTTCCCGAAGCCCTCCGCGACGCCATCTGCGGCAGTACTGGGAGGTGGCCATCGAGCCACTGTGGCCGCAGAAGCGACTGGTTCTGGAAGCCGACATGACCTACCGCGCCCGCCGGCGCGCCCTGGGGGGCGCCCGGCTGCTGTTCGCCGACATGCACCAGAACCTGCGCTGGCAAGGCGGAGAGTTCTATATCCACAAGATGATCGCCCTCGTCCACGCCGGAGCCCGCTTCGAACGAGGACACCTCGTCGAACGCCCCGAAGCTCACGCGGCCTGACACACCTCAACCGATCCCGTGTCCGTGCCGGCGATTAGTGTCGGCAACATGCACGAGTCCGGAGGGGCAGTCATGGCTGAGGATCCGATCGACCTGATCCACCTGGAGGGGGAGGGCAATAGCATCATTCTCCGGATCGCGGGGAATGAGGAGCGGAAGCGTCCCACCGAGCCCGATGCCCTGGTCGGAGAGTTCCTTGTCGATACGCCCTTCGTCCGTGGCACCCTCAAGACCTGGATCTTCCCCGAGGACCTGCGGCAGTGGCAGCAGGCCCTGGACGCGCTCGACGCGGGACAGGACATCGCCTGGCGCGAGGGGCAACGCAGTCCGTGGCTGTTCATCGAACTCGACGAGGACGATGACCGGTGCCAGGTCACGATCAAGGACCACTCAATGTCCCTGACGACGGTGACGGTCATCGTCCCACTGGTCGATGCCTGGTTCAACGATGCATACCGACGCCTTGACTTGGTATGGGAAACCTGGCCCATGACCGAAGACTGAACCATGGCCAACGCCATGGCTTGATCCACAGATCTTGACTATTGCTCGTAGTGGAGCCGGCGATGGCCTGCGGTAGCAGAGAGAATTCACGCAACGATCAGCCGTACAACGGAACTTCACGAGGACGGGAGCCGGGGACCGTGGGGCAAAAGAACCTGATCTTTGGGGGCACGTTCAACGGCCCAGTCATCATGGGGCGCGACTTCTCTTCGATAGCCCTTGGTGCCGACGGCCACCCCTCGGATGTCCCCTCCGGCCAGCTGATTCATCAACTGCGAGACGCCATTGCGTTCGAGGTGCACCCCGCCATCGACATTCCCCGTGGTACCGATGGCACGGACCTGCCGCTCTACGTTGCCCGCAGCCACGACAGCGAACTGTACGCGGTCGTTGAACAGGCCGCTGAGGGATCAAGCACGGCCGCGGTGCTGGTGGGAGGATCTGCCTGCGGTAAGACGAGGGCGTGCTGGGAGGCGGTGCACCAGCTTCCCGACGAGTGGAGATTGTGGCATCCCATTCAGCCAACGCGCCCGGGAGCGCTCCTGGATGGCATCGGGTCCGTTCAGCCACGCACGGTGGTGTGGCTGAACGAGGCTCAGCACTACCTGCTGACTCCGGGCAGCGACACTGGGGAGCGAGTCGCGTCAGCACTTCGGGAGTTGCTTCGTGACCCCGACCGCGCACCGGTACTGATCCTGGGAACACTCTGGCCCGAGTACTGGTCGACCCTGACAACCCCTCCGGACACCGGAAACCCGGCTGACCCACACGCGCAGGCCAGGGCCCTGCTTACCGGCACCGGCATCGCTGTGCCCGACACCTTTGACGGGAACGACCTCGACGAACTCAACGCCGCAGCCGACGCCGACCCACGGCTGCAGAAGGCTCTTCGGAATGCCCAGCACGGCGAGATCACCCAGTACCTTGCCGGCGTCCCTGCACTGTTGGAGCGCTACCGCACCGCCAGCCCCGGAGCAAAAGCCGTCATCCATGCCGCAATGGACGCGCGACGGCTCGGACACTCTGAAGGTCTCCCGCTGCCGTTCCTGGAAGAAGCCGCCATCGGATACCTGACAGACCAACAGTTCGACAACGTCAGCGAGAACTGGCTCGAGGAGTCCCTGGCGTACCTGGCCGCTCCGACACGCGGCGCCCGCGGTGCTCTTACCCGTATGCGGTCCCGACCTGGGCAGACGGATCCTGATCCGTTGCGCTACCGGCTTGCCGACTACCTTGACCAGACCGGCCAGAGTCAGCGCCGCAGCCTCTGCCCACCCCAGGGGTTCTGGAACGCCGCACTGAACCACCTCTCAGCCTCCGATGATCTTCTCGCTCTTGGCAGAGCCGCCGAGGAACGCTGGCGACTACGCCTCGCTTCCGCCCTCTACACCAAGGCCGCCGCCGTTGGCCAAGTTCAGGGGCTCGCCGCTGCAGCACAGCTGCTGGACCGGGTGGGCGAGAAAGCGACAGCCCAGCAGCTATTCCAGCAGGCAGCCGCAGCCGGACACGCAGGAGCAATGGTGCGACTGGCCGAGGAACGAGCGCGGGCGGCCGACCACGAGGAAGCCGCACGCTTCTACTCAGCCGCCGCCGACGCGGGCAACACCGCCGCCCTCGTAGCCCTCTCCCACATACGCGAAGCGGCAGGGCAGCACAAAGAGGCTGAGCGTCTCGCTGTTCAAGCCGGCCAAAGGGGAGAGCAGAAAGCCCTGGTCAGCCTCGCCCGCAGCCGCAGCCGGAACCCGGACTTCCCGGCCACGGAGGAAGAGCGTCTTCTCCGCCTCGCCGGCGGGAAAGAAGTGGCGCAACTCGCGCAACGTCGCCTCCGTGCAGGCGATCTCACCGAAGCTGAACGCCTCGCCACAGAAGCAGCACGCATGGGTTCTTCGGGGGCCCTCAGCCGCGTCGCCCGTGCACACCGTTTGGCCGGAAATGTCAAAGCAGCCGAACAGCTGTACCGGCAGGCCATCCAGTCCGGCGCCACAAGCATGGTCGGCGACAGCCCATACGAGGAACTGGCGAGGATACGAGAAGAGGCAGGCGATCTCCAGGAAGCCGAACAGCTGTACAGGATCGGTGCGGAGAAGTCAGCCACCTTCCTTCTCCCCTATCTTCGCGGAAACATCCCGTCCGCTACCCGCAAGCGGATCGCCGAGAGCATGCGGCACGCAGCCGAAGGAACAGCACTGCTCAACATGGCTCTCATGCGAGAGCGTTTGGGCGACGAGCCCGAAGCTGAGCGCCTGCACCGATTGGCCGGCGACCGAGCTCTGAGGCGGCTCATCACGGCGAGGGACGAAGCCGGTGACACAAGCGAAGCAGAACGGCTTGCACTTCAAGCAGCCGCCAAAGGCGACCCCGCCCCCTTGAGGAAGCTGGCCGAACGACGCCGCAAGAACGGGGACATCGCAGCCGAGAAGCGCCTCTACCACCTCGCTGCGGAAGCAGGCGACAAACGGTCTCAGCGAGAACTCGGCCGCCTGCTGCGCGACTCCGGCGACAACGAAGGCGCAAAGAAGGCCCTGAAGCTCGCCGTCAACGCCGGCGACCGAGAAGCCCGACACACTCTCGCCCAGCTCTACGAATCAAATGGAGACACGCACCTGGCCGAAGACCTCGCGCGACAAGCCACGAACGAGGGCGACGCACGCATCCTCAGCCGTCTCGCGCGAAGGAGAAGCCGAAACGACCCCAGATGGCAACAACTACTCCGTTACGGCATAGAGCCCGATGGCAGCGTATCCGCCCCATGGACGCCATAGTCACCAACACCGTTGCACTGACGCTTGCAGCGGTTCGCAAATCCGCTCCCGAAGAACGCGCCCGATCTGTCTGGGGACGCTGTCGGGCCCGGGACACAATTGTCGCATCGGCGCCCTGCGCAACCCGGCCTCTCGTAGCGTGTCCACTCCTGGTGAAGCACGAGATACCGAAGGTGGTACAGCATGGATCCGACTTCGGTGGCGTTGCTCGCGGCGCCGGCAGGGGGCGCCGGCGGTGAGCTCGGCCGGCAGGCCTGGGTGGGCCTGACCACGCTGGTGCGCCGCCCGTTCACGCGTGGCCAGGATGAATCCGTACAGACTCCAGCCGTCAGTTCCGGGGAGACGGAGCTGGTCAGGCTTCAGGAGGCGCCAGGGGATGCAGCGCGTGCGCAGGCGCTGAGCACCGCTTTGGCGGTGCGGGCCGCGGTGGATGCAGAGTTCTCTACCGACCTGCAGCAGTGGCACGAGCAGGCGAAGCTCGTACGTACCGGCGACGGTGAGGTCCACAACACGATCAGCGGCGGCACCCAGCATGGCCGGTACTGCAGGGCCGCGACATCACCGTGGTGCTGCCCTCAAAGGTCACGCCAGCGCTCTCCGGTCTCCCCACTCCCTCTGCCACGTTCACCGGACGCGACGCACACGTAGAGGAGCTGCTTCACGCACTGGCCCCCCGCAAGGAGCAGCAGGCGGTGCCGCAGCCGTCACGGATAGCGGTGGCGGCTCGGGCTGGTGTCGGCAAGACCGAGCTGGTCGTCCAGGTCGCCGCACGCGCCCTGTGCGAACCGAACTCGTTCCCGGGCGGAGTACTGTTCATCGACCTGCTCGGTTACGACCCCGAACGCCAGCTCTCCCCCGAACGCGTTCTGGACGGGTTTCTGCGCGCTCTGGGCATTTCCGGCGAACACCTCCCCGACGGCCTGCAGGACCTGCAGCGGCTGTACCGCAGTGTGCCGGCTGCCCTCGCCCACAAGGGTCGACGGATCCTGGTGGTCGTAGACAACGCTTCCAGTACCGACCAGGTAACTCCGCTGTTGCCCACCGACGGGATGACCGCCGTCCTGACCACCTCCCGCCACACCCTCAACATCGACGCCCGCCTGCACGACCTGAACGTCCTCGACACCAATGAAGACCCGCCATCCTGATTTCTGCTGGTCGGCGGGGCTGGTGTGCCGTCTCGGTGGGGTCCTCGTGCTGGGCAGGGTGGAGATCGATACACGTGATCGTCCGTCAAGGGCGTCTTCTGCGCTTCCCGGGTGCGGACCTCGGCTTGCTGCGTAGCTTCTGCGCGGGAGGGATCTTCATCGTGGACGTGCTGACGTGGACGGTCGAGCGGCGGATGCAGCTGCGGGATCGCGCCGAGCTGCTGCGCAAGGAACTGGCGGGGATCGAGGCGGAGGTGGCCCGGCTGGAGGTCGCCGAGGTGGTGTTCGGGCAGTGGGCCGAGGCGACCGACGGTGGGCGGCGGCCGTCGGGCATCGTGTCGCCGGATCCGGAGCCGGAGCCGAAGTGGGTGGTGGCCGGGCCGGGTGCGGGCGGAATGCGGCTGGTGCCGGACCGGGCCGAGGGCATGGGGGCGGAGGTCCTGCCCCCTGAGTACCGGCGGATCATGGAGATCGTGGCCGGTGCGGGTGGGCCGGTGATGGCCAAGGACGTCGCGATCGCGCTGGGCCGGGACACGACGCCGGCGAAGGCCGACCTCGGCTTCGTCGGCCTGGACGAGGACCCCGACGACCCGGTGATCATCAGCGGCCGCAAGGCCACCCGCAACCACCGCCTCACCGACTCCGAGAAGGAAGCGAACCGCCTGCTCAACCGCGAACGCGCCGCCGTCGAGCACGGCTTCGCGAACCTGAAGTCCTGGCGCCCTCTCACCAAGGTCCGCATGAACGCCCGGCACGCGACCACCCTCCTGCGGGCCCTGCTCGTCCTGGCGAACACCGAAGTCCACAGGTGACAGACGATCTCCCGCGGAAGATCACGCCCCTGACCGGCGTGAGCACGTCACCGCGGGCCCACACCAGCCCCGTGAACTGAGAATCCGGATGAAAACATCTCAATGCGGCTGCAACACGTCGGGAGGCGGGAGGGCGCGCGCCACTGCGGCAGCAGCCCGGCGGCGAAAGCATGAGCGACCGCCGCTGAGCCCGTCACCCGTGCCAGTCCTCGCCCGCGCCCTTCTGGCGCCGTCAGTACGCCGATATGGGCCGTCCGCCTCGGCCAGGCCCGATATCCCGCAGCAGCAACCACCTGGCCATGCTCGCGGACCACGAACGCGGGCGCCCAGTCATCTGATCACCTATCGGACGGACCACCTCGTGAAAGCGCGAGGCTAGATCCACAGGTGGGAACACCGTTCGCTCAGTGATCAACAGCAGATTCGTCAGACGAACGCACCGGCCTGCGCCGCCTGTACGTGACCCTGACCCGCGCCGTCTCGGGCCTGATCGTCACGCACGCGGCCCCGCTGCCGCCCCAACTGGGCCAGGTGTCGCCACCACCAGGCTCCAAGGGGGGCAGGCGCGGCACCTCGCGCGGTGCCGCGCCTTCGCCCGGTCAGATGAGCGAGTTGTAGATGTTCCAGCCGTAACCGATGGACGTACGGGCCAGGAAGGGTGCCGAGGCGTTCCCGGTGCCGCGGTAGAGCCACAGGCCACCCTTGCTGTCGCGGGCGACGAGATCCGCCTTGCCATCCCCTGACAGGTCAGCGGTGCCGACGATGGAGCTGTACATGTTCCAGCCGTAACCGATCTGCCTCCGGGGCGCGAAAGGCGCGTTCGGGTTGCCGGTGCCCTGGTAGAGCCACAGGCCGCCCGTGCTGTCGCGGGCGACGAGGTCGGCCTTCCCGTCCCCCGTCAGGTCACCGGTCCCGACGATGGAACTGTAGATGTTCCAGCCGTGACCGATGGAGGTCCGCGCCAGGAAGGGTGCCGAGGCGTTCCCGGTGCCGCGGTAGAGCCACAGGCCACCGTTGCTGTCGCGGGCGACGAGGTCGGCCTTCCCGTCCCCGGTCACATCCCGGGCGCCGACGATGGAGCTGTAGATGTTCCAGCCGTAACCGATCTGCTTCCGGGGCGCGAAGGGCGCCTTCGGGTCGCCGGTGCCCTGGTGGAACCACAGCCTGCCATTGCTGTCACGGCCGACGAGGGCTCCGGTGCCGTCCGCCATCTCACCGCTGACACTGGTCATGATGTTGTAGGCGTTCCAACCGGTTCCGATGGCGGCCCGGGCGGCCAGTGCCCCGGAGGGCACACCGGTGCCGCGGTAGAGCCACAGGGTGCCGGAGGAGTCCCGTGCCAGCACGGTGCCCAGCTGCGACGCCGGCGGCACCCCGATGCCGGTGAGCGGCTCCAGCTGTGCCCCCTGCCCGGCGTCGCCGGTGACCTCGTACGTGGCCGACTGGCTGCCGCTCGCGGTCGGGGAGAAGGTGACCGTCTGCTGGACACTCTGCTCGGGACCGATGACCAGGCCCTCGGGGAGCGGGTCGGCGCTGCTGAACACACCTGCCGGGGCCTTCGCCTTGGTGACGGTGACCGGGATGTTCCCGGTGTTGGTGATGGTGAAGCTCCGAGTGCTCGACGTACCGCGGACCACCGCGCCGAACGAGAGGGTCGTCGGACTGAACACCAGGTGGCCCTCGCCGCTGATCGCGCTGCCCTCGAGGGGGATGGTGAGCGGACCGCTGGTGCTGCTCAGTGTGATGGACGAGGAGTTCTGGCCGGTGACCGTGGGCGCGTACCCGACCTGCAGGACGATCGAGCTCTGGGCCGGGATCACCGTCGGGTTCGCCGGGTCGGCGCTCGGCAGGCCGGCGGCCGTGAACGGTCCGTCGGGCGGGGTGACGGAGGTGATGGTCTCGGGGTCGGTGCCCGTGTTCGTCAGCTGGACGTTCGCGGTGGCCGTGGTCCCCGTCGGCTGGTTGCCGAAGGACACCGTGCCCGGGAACGCAGCCAGACCGGACTTGGTGCCGACGCCGTGCAGACTCAGTGCGAAACTGCCGGCGTCGGTGGCCACGGTGAGCGTTCCACTCGCGCCCAGGACCGCGGTGGGTGTGAAGGAGACGGGTATCGACAGCTGCCCGCCCGCCGGGATCGTCGGCGGCAGCGAGGATGTGTCCGCGGTGAACGGACCGTCGACCGTGACGCCCTTGATGCCGAGGGACTGGGACGGGCTCTGGTTCTCCGTCAGGACGACGTCGGTGCTCGTGGAGCCGCCCACCGGAACGAGCCCGAATTCGACCGGGCCGCCTTTGAGCGGGCTGCCCACCGGATTGCCGAAGGCGTAGACCTTCCCCTCCCGCGTGCCGACGAAAACCTGCCCGCCGTCGGTGGCCGGGGTGGCGAACTTCGACGCGGTGCCGATCGGCGCGGACCAGACCAGCGGCAGGACTCCGTTCGCGTCGGGAACCGGTTCGTACGCGCGCAGCTGGGCGTTGACGCCGGTCGACCCGCCCGACCAGACCACCCACACCAGGGCGCTGCCCGAGCGCGTTCCGTCGGAGGTCACCACGGGCGATCCGCTGGTGTACGGGAAGGTGTCCTGGCTGGATCCGGCGACGGTCAGCGCGGGGTCGCCCGAGCCCGTCACGCCGCGGTGCAGCGCCACCAGTGAGCCACCGTTGCCGACGCAGTAGACATAACCGCCGTCGCCGCCCCAGACCGCGGGGTGGCCCCACTGGCCCTTGAGCGGCCCGGTGATTCCCACCACGTCGTCGGTCCCGCCGGTGCCCTGCGACCTGCCGCCGAGGTCGTCGCGGTCCAGCAGGAAGACCCGGCCGTCCTTGCCCTGTTGCACCATCAGATGCGGGTGGGAGGCGGTACCGAAGCTGTCCGGCAGGCCGACCGGCCCGCCGGAGGCCAGGTCCTTGTCCTGCTGGTCCAGGGTCGGCGCGTTGGACGGGCTGAAGAAGTCGGCGGCCTTCAGACTCCGGTCGGCCTGCACCTGCAGCCGGACCACGGACTCCGCGAGCGTGCCGGGCGGCGCGCTGCCGGGGCCGGGCGCCGGGCTGACGCCGTTGCCGGTGGTGAGGAAGATCCGGCCGGGACCGTCCGAGACGAGTCCCCCGCCGGACTGCCAGATGCCGGCCCCGCTGTTGCTGGCGCCGGTCTCCGTCGCCCACATCGAGGTCACCGAGGGGTTGGTGGTGCTGACGCCGACCACGTAGCCGCGATAGGGCTTGGCGTCGCAGTGTCCGCCGAACGCCGCGTACACCACCCCGTCGAGCAGCAGCAGGCCGGGACGCTGCATCTGGTACGCGGGCAGGAAGGACTGGGTGGGGTCGTTGGACGGGGTGCCCTGGATCGTCACGGGGAAGCCGGACTTCTCCGCCCCGGTGACCGGGTCGAGCGCGTGCATGTACCAGTGCGGGCTCAGGTGGGTGGGACCGTCGTCGACCTTGGTGGTCAGATAGACCGCACCGCCGGCGGGGTCGTACACCGGCGTCGCGGTGCTGCCGACGTTCGGGACGAGGTCGCCGCAGTTGAGGGTGGACGCGGGCCATGCAGGCCCGAAGCTGCGCTGCCACAGCACGGCTCCTGTGGCGCGGTCGAGGCCGTAGGCCTTGTTGTTCTCGGTGACCGCCACCACCGTGCCGCCGACGACGATCGGCTGGGCGTATATCTGCCCGTCGAGCTGCGCGGGAGCCTTCCAGAGCTGCCCGAAGGAGGAGGAGCGCACGTCGGACGGGCCGAGGTCCGGTTCACTCGGGTCCCAGCCGGTCCGGCGGGTGTCCACCGAGCCGGTCGTCTCGCTTGCCTGCGCCGGTGAGACGCCCAGCCCTATCAGGCCCGCGGTCATCGCGGCCGTCATGGCGAGCGCCGGACCGCGCCGTCGTGTGTGTCTGCGTCTGTGTGCGTGTCTGGCGGCACCCGCCACCACGTCGCCTCGCGAAATCGCCAAGGAAACCCCCCTGAGTCCCCATGTTCGACGGCCCCCACCGCCATCCCACCCGGCCACGGCGGTCTCCTCGGTCACATGGGAGGCCGCAGCGCACGGGCACAACCCGCGCATCCAATCACGCAACCGTCGTCCGTGCATACCGTTGTGGACCTGATGCACGCGGTCCCGTCGCATGCTTGCGGCGCATCGTGACGAAGGGATCGGCCGGATCGTCGGCATCAACGAGAAAACCGGTCGGCGATGGCGGAACGGCCGCAGCGCCGACCGCAGACAGAAGGCGGCACCACCGAACGCAGCCCTCGCGGACGATGTACCGCGCGAGGCGCTGACTGATCGTTTCAGAATGCGGTGGCGAGGCGCGGCGGTCGGCTGTCAGTCGTCGAGGCGGTGAAGGATCTGCGTGAACTCGTCGTTCTCGATCAGGCCGACCAGTACCTGGGTCATGCTGCTGATGCCGGCGTCGCGGACGATGAGACCGTCCGAAACCCAGAAGTATCGGCCTCCCAGGGCTTCCCCGCTTGCGGTCCATCTCTTCATCAGGATCTCGACCTCGGCGAGAGTGATGATGGTCGCGCTCCACCGGGTGCCGTCCTTGAGGTCCACAAACACATCGACGTTGTCCACGGTCTCCAGATCTTCACCGGCATTCGGCAAGAAGGCGGCCTCGAAGTGCTCCGTGCGGACGCGGTACCAGGGCCCATCCCACCGACCCGGCAGTGTGCTGTCGCTCATCGGGTGAGCGTGCCAGGCTGAACTGCCCGCCTCAACCGTGTTCTTGTAGCACGCTTCCGCGGGTGACGAGTGATCTCGTGCCCGATGACCGGTGGACACGCGTGGCTGCCCTGCTGCCTTCACGTCCGGAACGGCGCCACCGGTACACGGGAAGGCACCGGATACCCGACCGCATCGCGCCGGCGGGCATCATCTACGTCCTGCGTACCGGAATGGCCTGGCGGGATGTGCCCCGCCAGGTGGCGGGCTGTTCTGGAGTCACGGCTTGGCGCCGCTTGCGGGACTGGACCGAAGCCGGAGTCTGGCCGCGGCTGCACGCTGTATTACTCACGGAACTGAGGGCAGCGGGCCTGCTGGAGATGGACGACTGTGCCGTCGACGGGTCGCACGTCCGAGCCCTCAAAGGGGGCTCCACACCAGGCCGTCGCCCGTCGACCGCGGTCGTCCTGGCAGCAGGCATCATGTGATCGTCGACCGGCGCGGCACCCCACTCGCGGCATCTCCGACCGGCGGAAACCGGCACGACGTGACCCAGCTGATACCGCCGCTCGACGCCATTCCCCACATCCGTGGCCGGCGTGGACGTCCACGCCACCGGCCACGGCGCCTGTTCGCCGACCGCGGTTACGACTTCGACAAGCACCGACGACTCCTGCGTAGCCGAGGGATCACCCCGAAGAGAGGAATTGTCAATTCCTGTGACATAGCGTGGCTGTTGGACCAAGGTGGCAGCCACGATTTCACGGTGGTCGAAGTCCGGCCAGCGTTCGCCGGTCCCGGTATCGGCGACGGTGCTGATGGCGGCCCAGGGGAGGCCGGGGCGGTCTCTGTGGGACGGTCCAGTCGCTCGTGCAGCGCCCGTACGAGCCGGGCGCGGTCCTGGACGCAGCGGGCGGTGCCCTCCAGCGGGGCGGACAGCGATGGTCGGCCGCGCCCACGAGGGTCTGTACGGTCTTCGGTGTAACTGCCGATCATGGAAGTAGCACCTGATGAGCGACGTGACTGTCTCTGTCGAGGCGGTTGAAGAGGTCCGGCCGGTCGAGTTGCCGGCGGACGTGCTGGACAAGCAGTTGATCGGGCAGTGCCCTCCCCCAGGCCTCCGTCGGGATCATCCCCATGGCCTCCCCCTCACGTCAGCAGTGGCCGCGCGAGACGTTCCACGTGTACGAAGACCGCCTCGTCAGCGTCGAGCTGGTATCCGCACGGGTGCGGATCACGCAACCGGACGAGATCACCCTCTGCCTGAAAGCGTTCGAACAGCTACGCGGCACCGCCGTCTACGGAGCCGAGGCACGGGCGCTCATCGTCAAGCCATCGACACTCTTCACTGACCGCAGACACAGCAAAGCACCGCCGTGTTGATCCTGGTCACCGTCCGGGGGTAGCTGCGGGCGACGCCACGCGGCTACAGGACGGTGCCAGCGGGCCGGTAGGCCGGGGCGACGCCCTCGGCAACGATGCCGCCGTGGTTGCCGCGGGTCGACACCCACAGCCAGTCCGCGCCGCCGGTGACCTCAGTCATCAGCAGACGGCCGCTCGGCCGTGGACCATGTCAGCCTCCAAAGACTCCTCAAGTCCAAGGAATGACCGAAGGAGCTCTCCTGATATTTCCCGGGAGGTCACAGGCCCGTCGCTGCCCTGCTCTGCGCCTTCTCGAACTCGGGCAGGGGATCGCCACCGAAGCGCCAGGGCCAGGCGGTGACCGTGCCGTCGATCGCCTCGAAGACGGGGCGGGCCTCGTTTCGCCGTTCGGCGGCCATCAGCGCGTAGGCGAGGAGGTTCAGGTCGGCACGAGCCGCGGCATGGTGGAAGAACCCTGGCTGGGCCCAGGTGCGGGCCGCGCGGTCGAGGGCTTGGGCTGCCGGCGCGTGGGTCCAGTGATTGCGCGCCATCAGCGCCTCGACTCCGCCCCGGGCGAGGACGGAGTGGTACTGCATGACCTCGGCGGTGAGTTCCGTCGCCGCGCAGGGCGCGTTCTCAGGGATACGAGCGCGGACGGCGTCGACGAAGTCCAGTACCTGGATGCGCGACCCCGCCTCCGTCGGGCTCAGATAGCCGAGCATGCTCAGATACGCCTCGCGGTTCCAGCGGTCGCGCGCGAGCACCTCGTTCCACACGCCGAACACCTCTGGCTGCGCGCGGCGCTCCAGGCGTGACACCCCCAACAGGACCACCCAGGGCGTGGGGTCCTCCGGAGCGAGATCGGCGGCTCGCAGACAGCCCTCGGTGACGGCGGTCGCGTTTTCCAGGCGTCCCTGGGCGCGGCCGCGTATGAGCTGCGTCCATGCGTGCAGGACGAGCGCACCCGCGTTGCGCGGCGCACGAGTGGCCCAGGCCCGAGCCACGTGCGATTCGGACAGGTACTGGGCCAGGACGGACATCTGGTGCGTACGGCGGTCCCAGTCGCCGGTGTGGCGTTCCAGGAGACGGGCTATCTGAGCCACGCACAGATCCGTCGTCGCGATCGTGCCCGTACTGGTGGTCGCCTGGAGGGACTTCAAAAGCCTGCTCAGGTCGACATCGTCGAGCTCGGGGGCAAGGTGGGCTCTTCTGCGACGCCTGGAGAGAAATGCCATGCACGGAGGCTAGGGGTGACCGGGTGTCCCACAACATGTCCGCCGAGATCGTTATAGATTCCCGGGTCACGCTTGAGCAACGCCAGCAGCGCGGCGCCCTCCTCGTGGCCCTGCCACCAGTGCCAGCAGCCGGGCCGCCCCGACCTCGCCCCAGACGCGCGATGGTCCGCGCGCAGAACGCCCGCTCTCACCGGCGGGCCGCGATCAGCACCTTCTCGATCCGGGACTGGCCCGGCGGCTAGATGCTTCGCGTCCGGCACTCGACCAGCAGGGCCTCGCGCTGCCGGTCCTCCACCAGCCCGGCAACGTACTCCACCGCGGCCTGTGGGACTTCCTCCAACGGCTCGGGGAACCGGCCCTCCAGCTCGACGAACGTCGTGGAGGGCGACGCCCGTTGGATGGTGGACCGCCGGCAGACCCTGCACGACTGGATGAGTCCGATGTTCATCGAGCTCGGCCGGGACCCCGACTTCCTGAAGTTCCTCCTCCAGTTCCGGGAGAACATCGACGCCGACGCGCTGGGGGCCGCCACCGAGGCCGACCCAGAGCTCTGGATGCGACAGGTGCGCGGCGCGGTCCAGGCTCCGGGGATGACGCTGCCGTCCTGGTTCGCCGATGCCTCTCTTCCCCTCCCGGGTACGGCGCAGCCGCCACGGAGCGAGGCCCCGCAGCCGTAGCGACGCCGACCGCTACTGCTCCTCGTCCTCGATCCCGCAGAGCCCTCGAAGAGCAGCGGCGCGCCCGCTGCGGGCTCGGGTGGGTCGAGTGGCCTTACACCATGGAGAAGTACCAGCGGTGCGGGCTGGCCACCGCGGGCCTGGAGGCGCTGCGCCTCGAGCACCCCGGCCAGTCCTGGCACACCCTGGGGGCCACTTCCAAGACTCCCGGACCTTCTGGGCGGCTGTAGGCACAGGCGTACCAGGGAGCTACCAGCAGCGCGAGACCTGCCCGCACGTGCCCGAAGGATGAGCCTGGCACGGCTGTGCGCCCGGCGGGGCACTGCGCCGACCGCCCTCGAGCATCTCGAGCCTCCGTCCGTACGACGGTACGCCGTCATACGGGCAGGGGCGGCCGGCGAGTGGGCCGCGCGGGCGCGGCGGTTCAGCTCCGGGCGGCGTCGATGTCCCCGGCGTTGATCAGCGCCGTCCTCAACTCCCGCAGGGCGTCGCGGTGCTCGTGTCCGGGCGCGGCCGTCGCGGCGTCCAGCAGGGCCCTGGCCTGCCGACGGACCTGTTCGTCGTACCAGACGGCGGCGGGGTGGGCGACCAGGAGCGCGGCCAGCCGCAGCGCCTCCGCGCTGTCCGGGTGGCCGGCAACAGGTGCGGCGCATGCTCCTCGAGCGCCGCAAGCCACGCCGGGGCCGGGCGCGAGGTAAAGAAGAAGGTCGTAGCGCGCGGATCCGCCCACCCCGCCAGCTCCCACACCTCCTCCTCGCCCGGCCGTGCGAGGCCGGCCAGTTCCAGGACGCGGTCGGCGCGGCCGGGCAGCGGAACCAGCAACTCCCGCGCGCGTCCACCACCTGGCGGTAGCGAGCAGCAGCCCGTTCCGGACCGGAGGCGGCGCCGTGCGGCGTGCCCGACGCCCTGCCATACACCTCGCCCCACACATCCAGCGCCTGCTCCTGCAGGCTGCCCAGGACCACGCCCATCAGCCGCTCGGCAATCCCCCTCGCCCGCCGGCGGTGATCACCACCCGGGCGCGCCAGCTCCCCGCGCAACACCTCGGCCGCCGCCCTCACCCGCTCCCACCCCGCCTCGACCGCCGCCCCCGCGGTGTCCGCATCGACCGCCGGGCCGGGAGTGCCGGCGTACGTGTCCGCGGACCCCGGGGACACGGCGGCAGCGGGATCCTCGAGCACCACGGCCCGAGCACGCCCGGCGTCGACGTCGTCCGCCCCGCTCACCGCACCGGCTTCCGGCTCGGCTTCCGGCCGTCCGGACGCCGCGGCGGGGCCGACGGGCCCACCGCGCGCCGAGCTACGGCGCCTCATCTGGCGGTCGCGGGCCTCGACTTCCTTCAGCAGCCGCCGCGCCGCGCCCTGCAGCCCCTCCGGCTTGGGGGCCTTGCCGCCACTGTCGTCGTTGCCGGCGTCCGCGAGCCCGAGCAGGGCGTCCGCCGTGCCCCGCACACACGACTCCGCGACCTCCCCGCCCTGCAGCAGACCGGCCGCGCCGTCCAGGATCCGGTGCGCGTCACGCAACAGATTCAGCGCCCTCTCGCCCGGCTCCCCCTGCGCGGTCAGCGCCGCAGCCAGCGCCTCGTCGAGCCCCGCCAGTCCGTCCCGCCGGCCGGCGGCATCTCCTCGCTCACGTACGCACCGTAGAACCCGACAGCCGGCACCGGGCCGGCAACCCAGCAGACCTCCTAGTGTCGTGCGCCGCAAATCACACGGGTAAGTTGCTACTCTTTTCGGGTGTCGCATCCGGGGCCTTCCGCAGTGTCGATCACGTTGTCTGA
>NZ_JBEOZU010000106.1:0-28872 GCF_040298185.1 Streptomyces sp. NPDC001634
CCCGGCGGCGCCATCGGCGGCGGTCCCGGCGGCGCCATCGGCGGCGGTCCCGGCGGTGGCGGCGGGCGGCCCGGCTACGAGCACCACGGCGTACGGGCCGGCCTCGGCGGCAGTATCAGCGGTTTCGACCCGAAGAAGGTCGGCCTCGGAGCGTCGCTCATCCTGGGATCGGTCGGCGCCGCCTGGCACATGACGCGCCGGCGCACCACCGACGGCAAGTCCTGAGGCACGGTCAGGTTTCGTCCTCCGACCGGCTGAACAGCCAGTACGCACCGCCGCCGATGACCGCCGTGGCCACGAGCCCACCCCCGATCGCCATGTCGGCCGGTGTCGCACCCGCGGAGTGGCCGGCGCCTGACCGGCGGGGCGTGGCGGCAAGGCCGCCGGGCTCGTTCCAGGCCATGGCCATGGACGTGGGTGCGGCGAACCCGATGGCCGCGGCCGCGAGAACGCCGGCCGCCAGGGCGCGAGTAGTACGCATGTGAGCCTCCGCGGGAGGCGCGCCGGGGCCCGTGCCCGGTCGATCGGCGAGAGGAACGCCTCCCGGACGAACCCTCGGACACAGTGCGCAGGGCCGCATGCCGGGAGGGTCCGTCCTGGTGACAGGACGCGCACCGCCACCCGTTCGCCCGCGTCCCGTCGCTCGCGGGTGCCGCTGCGCCTAGCGTTCTGTCATGCGCGACGGACGCGGCGACGGCCGCGGCGAGAGGTGATGCCGAATGTCTTCGTCCCAGCCGGCCGGAGAGGTGAAGCCGCAGCCGAAGCGTGTCCCGTGGGGCGTGATGGCGCTGGTTCTGCTCACCGGGCTCTCCCTCGTCCGGAACGGTTCGGGGGAGTTCGGCGCGGGCCCTCCGCAGCCCGCTTCGGCCGCGGCCCCGGACAGCCACAGCGGCACAACCTCCGCGGCGCCCGCCCCCCTGCCGTACTCCGTGGTCAACCGCGTCCGCATCCCGGCGATCCAGGTCGACGCTCCCGTCGTACCGGTCGCCCTGGACATGTCCGGCTGGGTGGACGCGCCGCCGTCCGAGGACCCGAACCTCGCGGGCTGGTTCACCGGGGCGGTCTCGCCCGGCGAGAAGGGCACGGCCGTGATCGTGGGGCACGTGGACAACAGCCAGGGGCCGGCCGTCTTCTACGGGCTCGGCTCACTGAAGAAGGGAAACCGGGTCGAGGTACAGCGCCAGGACGGGAAGGTCGCCGTGTTCGAGGTCTACGGCAACGAGGTCTTCGACAAGCGCGACTTCCCCGGCGACCGCGTCTACGGGAACAAGGGGGCCCCGGAACTGCGCGTCATCACCTGTGGCGGTGGTTTCTCCAGGGACGGCGGATACGCCGGAAACGTGGTGGTCTTCGCCCGCATGGTCCAGGTGCGCTGAAAGAGCGCGCCGGAGCGGACGGGCGCGTGCTCAGGTGAACTTCCGCCTGGGTACGGTGAGGTGGTAGCCGGAATCCAGCAGATACGGCAGATAAGCCCGCAGCGCCGCAACGCTCTGCGAGCGGTCGCCCCCCGCGTCGTGGGAGAGCACGATGACGCCCGGAGCGGCACCGCTCTCGACCCGGTCGACGATGGTCCGGGTGCCCGGGGTCATCCAGTCGGTGGTGTCCACCGTCCAGGCGAGCGGCTCCATGCCCAGTTCGGCGCCGAGTTGGAAGGCGGCCCGGTTCCAGGCCCCGTAAGGCGCGCGGAACCACAGCGGTGCCTCGCCGTAAGCGTCCTCGATGACCTCGCAGGTGCGTTCCATCTCGGAGCGGATCCTCGACCGGGACAGCTTGGTGAGCAGCGGGTGCGTCCAGGTGTGGTTGCCGACGACGTGACCGTCGTCGGCCATCTCGCGCAGCAGGTCCTTGTTGTCGACGGCCATCTCACCGCAGACGAAGAACGTCGCACGCACGTCGTACTCGCGCAGGGTACGCAGGATGTCCGGGGTGTAGCGCGGGTCGGGGCCGTCGTCGAAGGTCAGGATCATTCTTCTGCCGCGTCCCGACATACGCAGGATCGGCTCGTGGCGGACGGCGATCCGCGAAGGCACCCGCCGTGTCGCCCCGTAGCCGGTCATGGGCTGCAGACGGAAGGAGGACGACTTGAACGGGGTGTGTGCCTGCGGGCCCGCGGCCGCGGCGGCGGCCCGCACCTGCCGCGCCGGGGCGTCGTCGGTGAGCCACCCGGCGGTGCCCGTCGCTCCGGCCACGCCCAGGACGGCGGCGCCTGCGAGCAACGCCCGGCGCCGCATGAGCAGCTGATCCTTTTGCATGACTCATCAGTCGCGCGGATGAGCGGTGCCACGGGCGCGCAACACCGTTGCGGCTGCGGAATCCACCCAATATCCACCCAATGGGATCAGCAGTGGCGAATGTACCAAGGGGACGGCTTCGGTTGCCGCCGCCGCGACGGCGGGCGCTCGGTTCCGCGTGGCCGGAGCGACCGGAACGGCTGGGGCGACGAGGCGGGCGGCGGAGTCGGCCCGGCGCCCACCCACCGTGCCTCAGCGGCGGCGGACCAGCGGGAACGGCAGGGTCTCGCGGATCGTCAGCCCCGTGAGGAACATGATCAGGCGGTCCACGCCGAGACCCAGGCCGCCCGTGGGGGGCATCGCGTACTCCAGGGCGTCCAGGAAGTCCTCGTCGAGCTCCATCGCCTCGGGGTCTCCCCCGGCCGCCAGCAGCGACTGTGCCGTGAGCCGGCGCCGCTGCTCCACGGGGTCGGTCAGCTCCGAGTAGGCGGTCCCCAGCTCGGTACCGAAGGCGACCAGGTCCCAGCGCTCGGCGAGCCGCGGATCGAGGCGATGCTGCCGGGTGAGCGGGGAGACGTCGGTCGGGAAGTCCTTGTAGAACGTGGGCAGCTCCGTCCTCTCCTCGACCAGCCGTTCGTACATCTCCAGGACGACCTCGCCACGGCCGTCCTCGGCCCTGTACGGCACACCCGTACGGTCGCAGTGCCGGCGCAGGACCTCCAGTTCCGTGTCGGGGTCGACCTCCTCCCCCAGTGCCTCCGAGATCGCCCCGTACACGGTCTTCACCGGCCATGGCCCCGAGATGTCGTACTCGGTGCCGTCCTTGCGCGCTACCGTCGCCCCGAAGGCGGCCCGGGCCGCGCCCTGGATCAGTTCCCGGGTGAGGTCGAGCATCACGTCGTAGTCGGCGAAGGCCTGGTACGCCTCCAGCATCGTGAACTCGGGGTTGTGCTTGTAGGAGACGCCCTCGTTGCGGAAGGTCCGCCCCAGCTCGAACACCTTCTCAAGACCGCCGACGCACAGCCGCTTCAGATACAGCTCGGGCGCGATACGCAGATACAGGTTCAGGTCGTAGGCGTTGATGTGCGTGGTGAAGGGGCGGGCATGCGCGCCGCCGTGGACACGCTGGAGCATCGGGGTCTCGACCTCCAGGAAGCCGCGGTCGAGCAGTCCCTGGCGCAGCGCCTGTACGGCGGCGGAACGGGCCCGTACGACATCGCGGGCGCCCTGTCCGGCGACCAGGTCGAGATAGCGGCGGCGCACCCTGGCCTCGGGGTCGGTGAGACCACGGCGCTTGTCGGGCAGGGGGCGCAGGCATTTGGCGGTCAGCTGCCACGACGTGACGAAGACGGTCGGCTCGCCCTTGTCGCTGGTGCCCTTCTCGCCGGTGGCGGTGATGTGGTCACCGATGTCGACGTCCTTGCCGAACCGTTCGAGGGCCGCTCGGGAGTGCGTCCGGGTGAGGGCGAGCTGCAGATCGCCCGACCAGTCGCGCAGCACGACGAAGACGATGCCGCCGAAGTCCCGTACGAGCATCACGCGGCCCGCGACCGTCATCTGCTCCCCCTCGGGGGCGTCGCGGGCCGCGGTGAGCGTGTGCGTACGGGGCGGGACGCCCACGGGGTAGGGGTCGGTGCCGTCGGCGCGCAGGCGGTCGAGCTTGCGGTGGCGGAGGCGGACCTGTTCGGGGAGGACGGCGGTCCCGTCGGCCGCCACGGCCTTGCCCCCGGCCTCCTCGAGGCCGAGCACCGCCAGCGACGGCAGGCCGGCGGTGGTCGCGGGCAGGGGGCCGGTCGCCCGGTGTCCCTTGCCCCACAACTTGCGCAGCGAGGGCACGGAGACGAAGCCCTCGGCGATGCCGGACGCCAGTCCGATACGGGCGAGGGAGGCGGTCTCGCCGTAGCAGATGAAGCGCGGGTACCACTCGGGGCGGTACTTGGCGTTGGAGCGGTACAGCGCCTCCAGCTGCCACCACCGGGAGAAGAACAGCAGCATCCGGCGCCAGAGCCGGAGCACGGGGCCGGCGCCGATGCGGGCGCCCTCCTCGAAGGCCGAGCGGAACACCGCGAAGTTCAGCGACATGCGGCGCACGCCGAGCTTGCCGGCCGCCGCGCAGAGTTCGGCGACCATGAACTCCATGACGCCGTTGGGCGCGGTGCGGTCACGGCGCATCAGATCGAGGGAGACGCCGTCCGGGCCCCAGGGCACGAAGGAGAGCAGCGCAAGGAGCCTGCCGTCGGCGCTCAGCGCCTCGACGAGCAGACAGCAGCCGTCCGCGGGGTCGCCGAGACGGTCAAGAGCCATGGAGAAGCCCCGTTCGGTCTCGGTGTCCCGCCAGGCGTCCGCCTTGTCGATGATCTCCTCCATCTCCGCGTCGGTGAGGGTGGAGTGGCGGCGGATACGGCAGGTGGCTCCGGTGCGTTCGACACGATTGACGGCCTGCCGGGTGACCCGCATGTCACGGCCGTGGAGATCGAAGTCGGCGACGTGCAGGATCGCCTCGTCGCCGAGCTGCAGCGCACCGAGCCCGGCGCGGGCGTACGCCTTGGCGCCCTCTTCCGATGCGCCCATCACGGCGGGCGCCCACGCGTAGCGGCGGGCCAGGTCCAGCCAGGCGCTGATGGCGTGCGGCCAGGCCTCGCGGTCGCCCACCGGATCACCGCTGGCCAGGCACACGCCGACCTCGACGCGGTAGGTGACCGCGGCCTTGCCGCTGGTCGAGAAGACGACGGCCTTGTCGCGGCGGGTGGCGAAGTAGCCGAGGGAGTCGTCGGCCCCGTACGCCTGGAGCAGGGCACGGATGCGGGGCTCCTCGTCGCCGTGCAGGGCCGCCTCCATGCGCTGCGAGCGGAAGAGCGCGGCGGCGGCGTTCAGCAGGGCGAGCGCGCCGAAGAGGCCGAGGAGGAAGGCGACCCAGTGCGGAGGGCGCCCGGTGAAGGAGCGCCCGGAGACGAGTCCGCCGCAGACCCGGTTGGTCGCCCACAGCAGCCGCTGGCCGTGCTGCAGGGTGCCCGGGAACAGTTCCACCAGGCCCCAGCCGACCAGAATCGCCACGCCGAGCCCGGCCAGCAGCACGGCGAGGGCGCGCCAGACGGCGCCGCGCCGGGAGGCGGCGTAGAACTCCTTGCGGGCCGCTACAAGCAGGACCAGCGCAAGCGCGACGAGCACCAGGGACGGGATCGACTCGTCGTACAGGCCCGCCGCCAGGCCGAGGCCGTCGATGAGGACCACCAGGCCGAGGTAGACGACGACCAGCCACCAGGCGACCTTCTTGCGGGCGGCGGTCGCGCCGGCGAGCAGGAAGAGAAAGACGGCATAGGCGAGGTTCGCGCTGACCGGTACGAGCAGCAGTTCGAGGAAGTCGATCAGCGGGCGCAGCAGGCGGCGCAGGGGGACGATGAATTCGATCAGCGCGCAGAGAAGGCCGAGGGCGCCGAAGAAGGCGGCGAACCCCTCGGGCACCTTGCGCAGGATGCACCGAACCCGCCGGGCCGGCCCGCTGACGTGCTTGGCTCCGGCGGCCTCCACGGTGGCTGTCATGTTTCCGACTCTAGGAAGAGGAGGGGCGAAGCGCCCGTCGAACGGCCGGGGGATTCCCCGGTGGCCGCCGACCCCCGGACCTGCGGGTTCCGATAGCCTCGCTGTCGTGACGGAACAGCACTCGCATCAGTTCGAGCGGGGCACGGACGGGCCCAAGGTCATCGTCGTCGGGGTGGACGGCTCCGACTCCTCGCTCCGGGCGGCGGCCTACGCCGGCGGGCTGGCCCGGCGGCAGCATGCGCTTCTCGCGGTCGTGTACGTGCAGCCGGTGATGGCGGCGGGGGCGGCGCTCGGGGTCCCGGTGGCCGAGACGACCGACGAGATCGCGGAGGACCTGATCCAGTACATCCGCGACGCCGCCGAGCGCGTCAAGGACATATACGAGGTGCGCTGGGAGTTCCACACCTTCCGCGGGGACCCCTACAACGGCCTGGTTCAGGCGGCCGACGAACTGAAGGCGGACGCGGTCGTGGTGGGCGCCTCCGAGCAGGCCGGCCACCGCATCATCGGCTCGGTGGCCATCCGTCTGGTGAAGGCGGGGCGCTGGCCGGTCACGGTCGTGCCGTAGGCCCGGACCACCCCAAAGCAGTAAAAAGTACTATTTACCCCCGAACGGGGACGCGCCCACCGGGCCGACAACGACTCGGGGGCGGATCCCCGGCGCACCTCCCCCGGTCGACCGCTCACCGCACCGTTCACCGACGAACAGCGACCGCCCACCGCACAGCCCGGTTTCTTCACTGTCCCGGCGGAGCGAGGCGCGTTGCCATACGCCCATGACGGCCGGAACCACCACCCCTTCGACCGGGACGACCGCCGAGCACGAGCTGGCCGAGCTGCAGCGCGAGCACGGCCGCCCTCTCTTCGCCCTGCTGCTCCGGCTCTCCGACGGCGACCGCCAGCGCGCCGAGGATCTGCTGCAGGAGACGTTCGTACGCGCCTGGCAACACCCCGAAGCGCTCCGCGCGCATGATTACGCCTCCGTGCGCCCCTGGCTGCTGACCGTCGGCCGGCGGCTCGCGATCGATGCGCGGCGGGCCCGCCAGGCGCGTCCGGCCGAGGTCGGGGACGCCGTACTGGAGAACGCGCGGGTGATCGCCGATCACGCCGAGCGGTCCGCCGCAATGCTCGATGTACGCAAGGCTGTGAAGACACTCACTCCCGAGCATCGAGAAGTTCTGGTGCAGGTGTATTTCCGCGGGGCGAGTGTGGCGGAGGCCGCCGAAGCCTTGGGAATTCCGCCCGGTACGGTGAAGTCTCGCGCGTACTACGCGCTGCGCGCCCTGCGCCGAGTTCTTCCGGGATATGCGGCCGACCTGCGATGAAACCGTAGGCCGAGTCAAACCTCCGTAAAGCGCCTTGCTGCGGACCATGGTTGAGCAATCAGCTTGCCTCATCCGTGTTCCGGACTGGGGGCCCGGGTTCGGGCGACGCGCACGTACCGGAGGAAGGCAGGAAGGGATGCTGCACAGAGGCCAAGAGAGCACGGACGGCACCGGCGGCGGTGAACTGGCCGTCCCCATGGCGTGGTTGTACGCCGAGTACATCGCGGACGAACTGCTGCGCACCGGCGACCTCATGCCGCCGACGTCCTTCGAGTTCCGCGCCGGGCGTGACGCCCTGGCATTGACCATCTTCCTGTCCGACACCGATGGCGAGCTTTCCGGAATCCGGGTCGTCACACAGCTGGAGACCTGGCTTTCGCTGACGGCGTACGACCAGCCGTGGCAGGACTGGGTGGGCGAGCGGATGGCCCAGCTGGCTGCCGAGGCAGTGGAGTCGGGCGGTCCGGCGCCGGACCTGGAGCTGGCCTCGGCGGCCTGGCGCTGGCTGGAGGAGACCGAGCTGCTCGCCCCTGACCTGGACGCGGTGCCCGGAGGGGGCGCGGTGGTCGGCGAGGACGACGGCCCCAAAGTCTGGACGCCCGCCTGGCAGCTGGGGCTCCCCCTGGGACATCTCGCCATCCATCTTTTTTGAACACGGACCAATCCGCGGGGCCGACCGCTCCGAATGTCTTGGCCGCGATTCGGTAACGGCCTTGAGTGATTCCGCGGTCTGGTCCGTACCGATGGGCAACAGCAGCACCACCCCCACCCCGCTCACCGGTATGAGGATTTGGTATGAGGTCCCTGGAAAGCCATCGCGACGTCGGCGCCTACGCGCTCGGCGTGCTGGACGAGGCGGAAGCCTTCCGCTTCGAGGACCACCTCATGGAGTGCCCCAGTTGTACGGCGCACGTGAGCGAGTTCCGTCCCGCAGCACGCCAGCTGATGCTGTACCGGCGCTCGACCCCGCGGTCCGTGCACCCCTTCGCGGCCCCTGGGCCTAGGCTGCTGGAACGGCTGCTCGACGAGGTGGCGAACAAGCACCGCAGCGGGCGGCGACGCTGGCTGTACGCGGTCGCGGCCTCCGTGGTCTTCGCGGTCGGCGGGCCGACGGTGGCCGTCCTCTCCGGGCACGACTCGTCCCCGGTCGCGACGGCCATGACCGCGACCGACCCCGACACGGGTGTATGGGCGCAGATCACCGCGGAGGACCGGATCTGGGGCAGCCAGATCGACATGACGGTCAAGGACAGGTCCGGGCCGCACCCGTGCCGGCTCGTCGCGGTCGGCAAGGACGGCTCGGAGGAGACGGTGACGAGCTGGATGGTGCCCGCCGACGACGGCGAGGCGACCACCATGCAGGGCGGCGCCGCGATGCAGTCCGGGCAGATCGACCACTTCGAGGTGCGCACCAAGGACGGTCAGCACCTGGTCACCCTGAAGTCCCGCTGACCGCCTCGCCGGATCGTGGCCTATTCGAAGTGGGCCCCGGCACCGCACTGCCGGACCCTTCCGGCCTACTTGAGCAGCCGTGACATCCTGCGGTCCGCCAGCGGCTTCCCGCCCGTCTGGCACGTCGGGCAGTACTGCAGGCTGGAGTCGCTGAAGGACACCTCCCGGATCGTGTCGCCGCACACCGGGCAGGGCTCCCCCGTACGGCCGTGGACCCTGAGGCCGCTCTTCTTCTCCGCCTTCAGACGTCCGGCGGCCAGGCCCCGCGAACGCTCGACCGCCTCCGTGAGCGTCGCGCGCAGCGCCTCGTACAGGCGCCCCACCTCCTCCGGCGACAGCGACGAGGCCAGCTTGAACGGTGACATCTTCGCCGCGTGCAGGATCTCGTCGCTGTAGGCGTTGCCGACACCCGCGATCAGGCTCTGGTCCCGCAGCGCGCCCTTGATCTGGCGGCGCTCGCCCTCCAGGAGCTTCGCGAAGCGCGGCTCGTCGAAATCGGCGGCCAGCGGGTCCGGACCCAGACGGGCCACGCCCGGGACCTCCTGTGGATCCCGTACGACATACACCGCGAGCCGCTTCTGGGTGCCGGCCTCCGTCAGGTCGAAGCCCGCCCCCGTCTCCAGCGCGACCCGCAGGGCGAGCGGGCCCTTGCCGGGGCGGGGTGCGCCGTCGGGGAGGCGGTCCTTCCACTGGAGCCAGCCCGCACGGGCCAGATGCGTCACGAAGTGCAGCCCGCCGGCATCCAGGTCCAGGAACTTGCCGTACCGGTGCACGGCCGTGACCGCGCGGCCCTCCAAGGCGGTGACCGGAGGGTCGTACGTCTTGAGAACGCTGATCGCGACGGGCAGCACCCGTATGAACTCGTGGCCGACGAGATGGTCGGTCAGGAAGTCCTTGAGCGCTTCGACCTCGGGCAGTTCCGGCATATGTCCAGGGTGCCATCGGCAACCGACAACGCCATTCGCGTCATGTGTCGATCGTCCGTCAGTCGCGCGCCCGGAGCCTGAACTCGCACCAGACGACCTTGCCGCGACCGCGCGCCTCCACACCCCACACGTCCGCGAGCCGGTCGACGAGCAGCAGGCCCCGGCCCGAGACGCCCGACTCCCCCGCTTCGCGGCGGCGGGGCAGGGCGCTGGAGGTGTCCTCGACCTCGGTACGCAGCCTGCGGTCGTGACCGGCAAGGACCCGGAGGGTGACGGTCGCTGCGCCCTCGGTGTGCATGAGGACGTTGGTGATCAGCTCGTCGGCGACCAGTTCGATCTCGTCGGAACGCTCCCCGGCGCCCCAGGCCCGGACGGCGGCACGGATCATGTGCCGGGCCTCGGTGAGCGCCTCGGGGTCGCCGGGCGCGACGTACTGCCGCAGGCGGCCGCCGGACCGCTGGGCCAGGCCGAGTCGCTGCAGGAGCAGCAGGGCCACGTCGTCGCCGCCGCTCCGCTCCTCCGCCACGTCGATGAGCCGGTCGGCGAGGTCGTGTACGTCGTCCGGGCCCGCGCAGACCATCTCCCGCAGGGCCCGCATCCCGTCGTCGAGATCGGCGCCGGGCTCTTCGATCAGCCCGTCGGTGCACAGCAGCAGGGTCTGGCCGGGGTCCAGCTCGACGGTCGTGACCGGGTATTCGAGGCTGCCGAACTCGGCGGAGAGCCCGAGCGGCAGTCCGCCCTCGACGGGCAGACACCGGCAGGTGCCGTCGGACAGTCGCAGCAGCGGATCGATGTGCCCGGCGCGGACCAGTTGCACCACTCCGGTGGACAGGTCGGCCTCGGCGTACAGGCAGGTCGCGAAGCGGTCGGTGTCGAGTTCCTCGAGGAAGACCGAGGCACGGGCCATCACCGTGGCGGGCGTGTGACCCTCGGCGGCGTACGCGCGCAGGACGATCCTCAGCTGTCCCATGACGGCGGCCGCGTCCGGGTCGTGGCCCTGGACGTCGCCGATGACGGCGCCGATCCGCCCGCCGGGCAGCGGGATCACGTCGTACCAGTCGCCGCCGATGTCCCGGCCGAGTGATCCTCCGGCGAAGCCGGCACGGTAGCGGACGGCGACGTCGGCGCCGGGCACGCCGGGGATGGTGCGCGGCAGCATGGCCTGCTGGAGGCCCCGGGCGAGATCCTTCTCCTGCTCGTAGAACATGGCGCGCTGCAGGCTCTGCGCGATGCTGCTGCCCAGTGCCACGAGGACGTTGCGCTCCTCGGAGGTGAAGCCGCGCCGGTCGTCGTAGAGCAGGCCCATGGCACCGATGGGGCGCGCCTGCACGATCAGCGGAAGGTAGGCGGCCGAGGTGATGCGCAGGTCCGTGAGGTGCGGCCACAGGATCGGGTAGTGCTCGGCGAACTCCTGCGGGGACTCGATGAACCGTGGGCTGAGGGTCCGTACCACCTCGCTCATCGGGTAGGGCTCGTCGATGCGCGTCACCAGGGTGCCGGGGACGAAACTGCCCTCCGGCCCCTCGGCCACCAGCCGGATGTGGCCGGCCTCCACCAGTCCGACGACGAGACTCGTCGCGCCGAGGTGGGTGAGACCGTGGCTGTCCTTGAGGACGTCGATGACGTCCTGGACGGTGCGCGCGTGGGCCAGGGCCGCGGTGGTGGCCTGGACGACGTTCGTCTGCCGGCGCCGGGCCTCGTCCTGGCCCACCTCGTCCGCGCGGGCCTGGCTGTCGCACAGTTCCTGGGTGGCGTCGCGGACGATGCCGATGATCCGGCGCGGCCGGCCCGTCTCGTCGCGCCGGATGCAGCCCTGGGTGTGGGTCCAGCGCAGGGTGCCGTCACGGCAGCGGATACGGAAGTAGGTGCCGTAGTTCTCGCTGCCGTCCTTGATGGCCTGGGCGACCAGGGCGTCGAGGCGTCGGCTCTCGTGCGGCGGGACCCGGATCGCGAGGGTCTCGGGGCGGTCGTCGAATTCGTCGGGGCGCACGTCGAAGACCTCGTGGGCCTGGGCGTCCATGTGGAACAGTCCGGTGTCCAGGTCCCAGTCGAAGCTGCCCATGCGGTTGAGCGCCAGGATCGGATCCGGGTGGGCGGGCCAGTCGTCCGGGAGTGACAGGGCGCTCGCTCCCCGATCAGCCATGGGGCCACCTTGCCAGGGTTTCCCCGAATCTTCGACTTCTGCCCGCGGTGCCTCTCGGGCCCCGCGGGAGGCCGGGAGGGCTCAGTCGTCGAACACACCTGCCGGGCTGTCGAAGAGGGGGCTCGCGGTGCTCGTGGCGTCGGGGAACAGACCGCCCCCGTCGCTTGTGCCGGGGGCCTCTGGGCTCGGCGGGTCGAGGGGAGCCGCGGGGCGAGCGGCGGCGGGAGGGCCGGTCGGACTCGTCGACGGGGCCGGGGACGCGGTGGCCGTGGAGAACGGCACGCTCGTCCCGGACAAGGCCGACGGCGGGGCTGTGGCGGTGGGGCAGCCGGAGGCCTGGGGGGTGTTCTTGGCCGGGGTCCGGTCCGGTGTCGAGGGCTCGCTCGCCACCCCGGGCATGACGGTCGCGGTAGCGCTGGGCGGCGGGCAGTCCTCCCCTGACTTCTGCGGTGACCGGTCCTTCTCGTGCGGCGAGGCACCGCTGCCGTCCGGGGAGGGCCCGGTGTTCTCGCTCGGGGTCGGCGGCCGCGTTCCCTTCGGGGACCTGCCGGACGTCTCCGGCCGCGGGGTACCCGTCGTGGCACTCGGCGGTCGTAGGCCGCCGTGGGGCGGTTGTACGACGACGTCCCGGTGCCCGTCGTCACCGATCCGGCGTTCGATCCAGGTGTTCCTGTTCTCGATGTTGACGATCGTGATGTGAGTGATGACCTGCGGCGCCGGAATCACCACGATCACCTGGGCCGGCCGGTATCCGGACCAGGGACGGCCGCCGCCCGCAGGGGCGCCCTTGCCGGCAGGGGCGCCCTTGTGGAGGGCGGGCGCGCCGATCGGATTGCCGCACGCACACCGGACGCGGGGCACACCGCGGTTGTCGACGAGGACGGCGGTGCCGGCCTGGAGCACGGACTGGTAGCTGGTGGGCCGGCCGCCGTGGAAGCCGTGGTTCGTGACCTGGGTGTCCGCCCGCAGGACGACCGAGGTCAGGCTGCGCAGATAGGCGGGGAGGGACGACTGCCCCCTACCGGACGCCTGGGCGAAGGCGCGGGCCTTCGCCGGGTCGGCGGTGAGGAAGGCGATCTGCCGTTCGAGGTTGCAGCTGCCGGCGGACCGGGTGCCGCCGTAGAGTCCGGGCGTGGCACCGGAGACGGTGCGTACCGCCGACGGGGCCACGAGCGCCGTCGGCTGCGGCGTTCGGGTGACGGGCGACGGGGGCGCGGCAGAGGTGGCCGTCGAGTCGGTGAAGGGGTCGGGGCCGGAGGCCGCGAGGGGCTGGAGGAAGACCTCACCGCCGGTCGGGACGCCGGACGCCAGGGTGTTCCCGCTGTCGCAGCCTGCGCAGAGCAGGGCCGCCGCAGACAGGGCGCAGGCCGCGAGCAGCCGTCCGGCGGGGGCGTTCGGGGTTCTGAGGGGCCTGTTGAGCATCCCGTTGCGCGTCCTTATGGGCGTCTTCACCGCATTCTCCCGCTTCATCCCGGGTGATTCGTCACCATTGTCTGCGCCGCTCGGGCGTGTTACGCAAACGGAGGGACGATGTACTCGGAGTGACGAGGCGACCGGCCCGATGCGGGGTCCGGGTTCACACTGGAGGAAGAGGAGAGGTCGCCGTGGACTGGTTCGTCGCACCGGAGTACTGGCTGAGCCGACTGGTCTTCCAGCGGGCTCTGGCCGTCGTGTACCTCGTCGCGTTCCTGGCCGCGGTGCTGCAGTTCCGTGCGCTGATCGGGGAGCGCGGAATGCTGCCGGTGCCGCGCTACATCACCCGGGTGCATTTCAAACAGGCGCCCAGCGTCTTCCACTTCCACTACTCGGACCGCTTCTTCGCCGCCTGGTCGTGGGCGGGCTGCGCGGTGTCGGTGGCGCTGATCGCCGGCGTCGACTCCTATCTGCCGCTGTGGGCCGGGATGGTGCTCTGGCTGATCCCGTGGCTGCTCTATCTGTCGATCGTCAACGTCGGCCAGACCTGGTACTCGTTCGGCTGGGAGTCGCTGCTGCTGGAGGTCGGATTCCTGGCCGTGTTCCTGGGCAACGACGAGGTCGCTCCGCCGATCGTGGTGCTGTTCCTGCTGCGCTGGATCCTGTTCCGCGTCGAGTTCGGCGCCGGGCTGATCAAGATCCGGGGGGACGCCTGCTGGCGGAAGCTGACCTGCCTGGACTACCACCACGAGACACAGCCGATGCCGGGCCCGCTGAGCTGGTTCTTCCACCATCTGCCGAAGCCGTTGCACCGGGCGGAGGTGGCGGCCAACCACTTCACCCAACTGGTCGTCCCCGTCCTTCTGTTCACCCCGCAGCCGATCGCGACGGCCGCCGCGTCCCTGATGATCGTGACCCAGCTGTGGCTGGTGCTGTCCGGCAACTTCTCATGGCTGAACTGGATCACGATCGTGGTGGCCCTGTCGGCGGTCGAGTTCCCCACCACCGCTCCGAAGGTGTCCGGGCCCCCGCTGTGGTACGAGGTGGTCGTCCTGGCGGTCGGTGCGGGCCTGGTCGCTCTCAGCTACCACCCCGTACGGAACATGATCTCCCGCAGTCAGGTCATGAACCGTTCCTTCGACCCGCTGCATCTCGTCAACACATACGGTGCGTTCGGCAGCGTCAGCCGGATACGGTACGAGGTCGTCGTCGAGGGCACGGCGGACGACATACCGCGTGAGGACTCCGACTGGCGGGAGTACGAGTTCAGGGGCAAACCCGGGGATCCACGGCGCTGGCCGCGACAGTTCGCGCCGTACCATCTGCGGCTCGACTGGCTGATGTGGTTCGCGGCGCTCTCCCCCGCGTACGCGGCCTCCTGGTTCGGCGGCCTGGTCGAACGCCTCCTGGAGAACGACCGCGACACCCTGCGCCTCCTGCACCGCTGTCCGTTCCCCCCGGACGAGCCTCCGCGTTACATACGGGCCCGCGTGTACCGCTACCGGTTCACGACGTGGCGCGAGCTGCGGGAGACCGGGGCGTGCTGGAACCGCACCTACGTACGGGAGTTCATGCCACCGTCGCGGCTTGCCGCACCCGCGGCTCAGAGGCGGTAGACGCGGGTGGCCGTGCCCTCGAAGATCTGCATGCGCTCGTCGTCGCCGAGGCCGAGGGTCAGTCCGCCTGCCGTGTACGCCACTTCCGCGTACGTGGCGGCCAGCGTGCACACCGGCCAGTCCGAACCGAACATCAGCCGGTCGGGGCCGAAGGCGTCCAGCACGGTCTCGGCGTACGGGCGCAGGTCCGCGAGACTCCACGTCTTCCAGTCGGCCTCCGTCACCATCCCCGAGAGCTTGCACACCGTGTTCGGCAGGGCGGCGAGCGCCCGCACCGCCGTAGCCCAGGGTTCGAGGGCGCCGGAGGCGATCGGTGGCTTGCCCACGTGGTCGAGGACGAAGGTGAGTTCGGGCAGCGAGGCCGCCGCCTTCACACATGCCGGAAGCTGGTGCGGCAGGACCACCAGGTCGTAGACGAGGCCCGCCTCGGCGACCGCGGCCAGGCCGTGGCGTACGTCGGGGCGCAGCAGCCACTCGGGATCCGGCTCCCCCTGGACCTGGTGGCGGATCCCCCGCAGGTGGGATCCGCCGGGCAGCTCGCGCAGCCGGGCAAGAGTGTCCGCGACGCCGGGGCTCGTCAGATCGGTCCAGCCGACGACCCCCGCGATGAGGTCGTGCTCCTCCGCGAGGGCCAGGAACTCCGGCGTCTCCTCGGCCACCGTGATCGTCTGTACCAGCACGGTGCGGTCGACGCCGACGGGGCGCGCCTCCCGCTCCAGGTCCTCGATGGTGAAGTTCCGGCGGATCGGCTGGAGTGCGGGACCCGTGATCCAGTCCTGGTCACGGACGGCGAGGTCCCAGACGTGGTGGTGCGCGTCCACCGTCACGGCAGCTCCCAGACCACCGGCAGGCCCGCCCCCGCGCCCTCGGCCGAGTAGTCGTGCACGACGTCCAGCAGCTCCGCCATCCGCGCCTGCCAGGCCACGTTGACCGGCAGTTTCTCCAGTTCGGCCAGCAGGCGTGCGTAGTCCTCGCACTCCAGGACGTGGAAGAGATCCGTGCCGCCGCGCCAGATCATCCAGGAAGTGGCTCCGGCGGCGCGGATCGCCTCCGTCAGTTCCTTCGGCACCTCGCGGTGGGCGGCCTCGTACGCCTCGATGCGGTCGGCGCGGACCTTGGTGTGCAGAGCGACTCTCATGACGGATCCTCGGTCGGGACGGGGGCATGGGGCGGCAGGAGGCCGGTTTCTCTCAATTCCTGCCAGAGACCGGCCGGTACGGTCGCGGTGAACTGCTCGGCGCAGTCGCGGACTTCGGCCGCCGAGCGCGCGCCGACGAGCACGCTCGCCACGGCCGGATGGGCGGCGCAGAACGCCAGTGCCGCGGCCCGGAGCGTGGTGCCGTGTCGTTCCGCCGACGCACTGAGCCGCAGTGCGCGATCGAGCAACTCTCCCGGCGCCGTCGCATAGTTGTACGTGGCGCCCGGCCGTGGGGCGGCAAGCAGTCCGGAGTTGAAGGCGCCACCGATGACCACCGAGACGCCGCGCTCGACCGCCGCGGGCAGCAGTTCGGTCAGGGCGCGCTGGTCGAGCAGGGTGTACCGGCCCGCGCACAGCACCACGTCCACGTCCGTCTCGCGGACGAACCGGGTGAGCATCTCGGCCTGGTTCATGCCGGCGCCGATCGCGCCCACCACGCCCTGAGAGCGCAGCTTCTCCAGTGCCGGGTAGCCCTCGCGGAAGGCCTGCTCGGCGTGGTCGTCCGGGTCGTGGAGGTAGACGACATCCACACGGTCGAGGCCCAGCCGTTCCAGACTTGCCTCCAGGCTGCGCCGTACGCCGTCCGCGCCGAAGTCCCAGACGCGGCGGTGGGTGGCGGGCACGGCGAAGCCGTTCGCCAGGTCGTCGCCGCCCTCGTCCGTGGGCTCCAGCAGGCGGCCGACCTTGGTGGAGATCGTGTACTCGGCGCGGGGGTGCTCGCGCAGGGCCGCGCCGAGGCGGCGTTCCGAGAGGCCGAGGCCGTAGTGCGGGGCCGTGTCGAAGTAGCGGATCCCGCTCTGCCAGGCGGCCTGCACCGCCTCGTACGCCTGCTCCTCGCTCATCTCGGTGTAGAGGTTGCCGATACCGGCGGCGCCGAAGGCCAGTGCGCCGACCTCGACGCCGCTCCTGCCGAGGGTGCTCACCGGCCCACCGGGCGCAGCCTGAGGCCCTGTATGCCGCCGTCCACGGCGAGGGCGGTCCCGGTGGTCGCGCCGGACAGCGGACTCGCCAAGTACGCGATGGCGCCCGCGACTTCGGTGGCGGAGACCAGGCGGCCGGTGGGCTGACGGGCCTCCAGCGCGGCGCGCTCGGCGGCCGGGTCGGGGGCCGCGTCGAGGAGACGGCCGACCCAGGGGGTGTCGACGGTACCGGGGTTGACGCAGTTGACGCGGATGCCCTCACGCACGTGGTCGGCGGCCATGGCGAGCGTCAGCGAGAGGACGGCACCCTTGCTGGCGCTGTACAGCGCCCGCTGCGGCAGCCCGGCGGTGGCGGCGATCGAGCAGGTGTTCACGATCGCGGCGTGCGCCGACTCCCGCAGATGCGGCAGCGCCGCGCGGACCGTACGGACCATGCCCAGGACGTTGACGTCGAGCACGCGCCGCCACTGGTCGTCGTCGTTGTCCTCGACCGTGCCCTGGGCGCCGATGCCCGCGTTGTTGATCAGTACGTCGAGGCCGCCGAGGTCGGCGACGGCGGCGGCCACGGCCTCGCGTACGGACGCGTCGTCCGTGACGTCGGCCCGGTACGCGAGCAGCGGCTTCTCCACCGGCGAGGGATCGAGGTCCAGGACGGCCACCTGGGCTCCGCGCGCCGCCAGCAGTTCCGCGGTGGCTCTTCCGATGCCGGAGGCGCCGCCGGTCACCAGGGCCCTGAGGCCCTCGAAGTCGCTCATGCCGCATGCCCCTTCTTGCGGTCGAGGTCGGCGGTCCAGAAGGTGCCGCCGGGGAAGGTGTACTCCGCGATGGACTCGGGCCGCATCGCGGCCGAGAATCCCGGTGCGGTGGGTGCCGTGTAGTGGCCCTTGTGGATCGCCACCGGGTCGAGGAAGTGCTCGTGCAGATGGTCGACGTATTCGATGACCCGGTCATCGGTCGTGCCGGAGAGCGCGACGAAGTCGAACATCGACAGGTGCTGGACCAGCTCGCACAGCCCGACCCCGCCCGCGTGCGGGCAGACCGGCACCCCGAACTTGGCGGCCAGCAGCAGGATCGCGAGGTTCTCGTTGACTCCGCCGACGCGGGCCGCGTCGATCTGGAGGACGTCGATGGCGCCGGCCTGGAGGAGCTGTTTGAAGACGATCCGGTTCTGTACGTGTTCGCCGGTGGCGACCTTGACCGGGGCGACCGCCTTACGGATCGCCGCATGGCCGAGGACGTCGTCCGGGCTGGTCGGCTCCTCGATCCAGTACGGCCCGAACTCCGTCAGCTCCCTGATCCAGGTGATCGCCTCGTCGACGTTCCAGCGCTGGTTGGCGTCGATGGCGATGCGGATGTCCGGGCCCACGACCGAGCGGGCGACCCGGCAGCGGCGTAGGTCGTCGACAAGGTCCGCGCCGACCTTCAGCTTGATCTGCCGGAAGCCGTCGGCGACGGCCTGCGCGGCGAGACGGGTGAGCTTCTCGTCGCTGTAGCCGAGCCAGCCGGCGGAGGTGGTGTAGGCGGGGAAACCCTGTGCCAGCAGCCGGGCGGTGCGCTCCCCGGCACCCTCCCGGCCGCGCCGCAGCAGCTCCAGCGCCTCGTCGGGGGTGAGCGCGTCGGTGATGTAGCGGAAGTCGATCTGCCGGACCAGCCACTCCGGGTCGGCCTCGGCGAGCAGCCGCCACAGCGGTGTGCCGGCGCGTTGGGCGGCGAGGTCCCACACGGCGTTGACGACCGCGCCGATCGCCATGTGCATCACGCCCTTCTCCGGACCCAGCCAGCGCAGTTGACTGTCGCCGATCAGGTCACGGAAGACCGACCCCGGATCGTCGCACACCTCGTCCACCGCCCGGCCGACCACGTGCCCGCGCAACGCCTCGATCGCGGCGACCTGTACCTCGTTGCCCCGCCCGATGGTGAACGTGAACCCGTGTCCCTCCGGACCGTCCGCGGCGTCCGTGCGCAGGACGAGATAGGCGGCCGAGTAGTCGGGATCGGGGTTCATCGCGTCGGAGCCGTCGAGCTCCCGCGAGGTGGGGAAGCGGATGTCGAAGGTGTCGACCGCGGTGATACGGGCGGCAGTTGGGGACACGAGAGGCCTTTCGGTCCGGGGCACAAGGTCGTACACGGGGTCGTACGGCGTACGGCGCTGTACGACAACGAGGGAGGTCAGTCCTGGGCACGGCCCGTCGTCACACGCGCGATCATCAGGGCGACCAGGATGATTCCGCCGTAGATGGCCTGGATCCAGAACGACGGCACCTGGGCGAGGGTGAGCAGGTTCTGTACGACACCCAGCAGCAGTACGCCGGTCAGGGCGCCGAACATCGTGCCCTTGCCGCCGTCCAGGCTGATGCCGCCGATGACCGCCGCCGCGAACACCGTGAAGATCATGTTGTTGCCCTGGTTGGCGCTGATCGCACCGACGTACCCGGTCTGCATGATCCCGCCGACGGAGGCGAGGCAGCCCGCGACGACGAACACACCGAGCATCACGCGGTCGACGCGGATACCGGCCGCGCGGGCCGCGTCCGCGTTGCCGCCGATCGCGTACAGGGCCCGGCCGACACGGTGGTAGCGCAGGACGAGACCGGTGACCGCGAAGGCGAGCGCCGCCAGCCACACGGACATCGGGACGCGCAGGAAGGTCGTGGTGGCCAGCGTGAAGAACGCGTCGGGCATGCCGAACAGCGTCTTGCCCTTGGTGGCGCCGACCAGCAGCCCTCGCAGGACGATCAGCATCGCGAGGGTGACGATGAAGGCGTTGAGCCTGAACTTCACGACGAGGATGCCGTTGAAGGCGCCGATCGCCGCGCCGACGACCAGGATCGCGATCAGGGCGAGCGCGGTGGGCAGCTCGGTGCCCCAGCCCGACTGGGCGGACGGAAGGACGAGAAGGGCGCCCACGGCCGGGGCGATGCCGACCACTGATTCGAGCGACAGGTCGAACCTGCCGCTGATCAGGACGAGCGACTCTGCCAGCACCACCATGGCGAGGGCCGCGGAGGCGCCGAGGATCGAGATGATGTTGCGCTCGGTGAGGAAGGAGTCGTTGACGAACGCGCCCAGCACCATCAGCAGCAACAGCGCGGGGAGCAGGGCGAGTTCGCGGGCCCGGCGGAGCAGGACGGCCTTGGCCGAACGGGCGTCGGGGACCGGGACGGGCGTGAGCGGCGGGGCCTTGGTGTCAGCCATGGTCCACTCCTTCGATGGAGGCGATCAGCTCGTGGTCGTGCCAGCCCGCCGGGTGCTCGGCGACGATCCGGCCGTGGAAGAGGACGAGGACGCGGTCGCAGCGCCGCAGATCGTCGAGCTCGTCGGAGACGACCAGCACGGCGGTGCCGTCCTCGCGGGCGCTGTCCATCCGGGCCAGCAGCGACTCCTTGGACTTCACGTCGACGCCCGCGGTGGGGTTGATCAGGACGAGCAGCCGCGGATCGCAGGCCAGGGCACGAGCCATGACGACCTTCTGCGCGTTGCCGCCGGAGAGGTCGGAGACGGGCTGGTCGGGACCTTCGGCGTGGATGTCGAGGCGTGCGATCAGATCGGTGGCGACGCCGCGTTTGCGCTGGGTGCCGACGAACCCGTACCGGCCCAGGCGGCTCAGGACGCTCATGGTGGCGTTGTCGCCGATGCTCATCCCGGTCACCAGGCCCTGTTCGTGCCGGTCGCGGGGTACACAGCCGACACCGGCGTTCAGCGCGGCCCGGACGTCGCCGAAGGGGAGCTGCTCGCCGTCGAGCCGGGCTGTGCCGCGTGTCGGGGTGTGCAGTCCGGCAAGGGATTCGGCGAGCTCGATCTTCCCGCTGCCGCTGGAACCGGCGAGTCCGACGACCTCGCCGTGGCGGACGGTGAGGTCGATGTCCTCGTACGAATCCGAGGTGAGCCCGTGCGCTTCGAGAGCGACCGGCGCGTCGTCGGCCACCGCGTCCCGACCGGTCGCGGCCTGCTCCGCGACGGTCTCCCCCGCCATGGCCTCCACCAGCGCGCCACGCGGAAGGTCGGCGACCGGGGCGGTGATGATCCAGCGGGCGTCGCGCAGGACCGTGACGGTCTGGCAGACCTCGTACACCTCCTGGAGGTGGTGCGAGATGAACAGGAACGTCACGCCGGAGTCCTGGAGCGCGCGCATGCGTGTGAAGAGCCGCTCGATCTCACGGTTGTCGAGTTGCGCGGTCGGCTCGTCGAGGACGATGAAGCGGGCGCCGAAGCTCAGCGCCCGGGCGATCTCCACCATCTGGCGGTCCTCGACCTTGAGGTCGGCGGTGCGGGCGTCCGGGTCGACATGTACGTCCCAGGTGCCGAGGACCTCGGCCGCCTGCGCCTTCAGCCTGCGCCAGCTGATGAAACCGCCGCGGCCTGTGGGCTGCCGGTTGATGCTGTGTTTGTCCGGGGGACACCCCCCGGACCCCCGGCCGGACCTGAAACCGGGCCTCGTTGATGTGGCGGCGTGTATCTCTGCGAGAAGTAGATTTTCGGCGACTGTCAGTTCCGGAACGAGGGTGGGCTTCTGATAGACGCAGGCCACCTTCCGGCGCCAGGCGTCGCGGTCGGCTAGCGGGGGCGCCGGTTCGCCGTCGAAGAGGACCGTGCCCTCGTCGGGGGCCTGGAGGCCGGTGAGGACGTTGACGAGGGTCGACTTGCCGGCGCCGTTGCGGCCGACGAGGGCGTGGGACTCGCCCGGCAGCACGGTGAGCTGTCCGTCCTGGAGGGCGACCGTGGGGCCGTACCGCTTGACGATGTCCCGCGCCTGAACCAGTGGGATGCTCATTTGACCGTGTTGCCCCAGAGCTTGGGGTCGTCGACGTTGTCCTTGGTGACGAGCGGGGCGGGCAGCTGGTCCTCCAGGATGCCGCTGGGCAGCTTGACGATGGTCGAGTCGTGGTCGGTGGGCCCGGGCTTGAACGTCTTTCCCTCCATGGCGGCCTTGATGTAGTACATGCCGTACTTGGCGTAGGCGTCGGCGGGTTGTGAGACGGTGGCGTCGATCTCGCCCTTGCGGATGGCGTCGAACTCCTGCGGGATGCCGTCGTTGGAGACGATGAAGATGTGGCCCTGCCGGCCCGCCGTCTTGATCATGTTCTTCGACTTGAGGGTCTGCAGGGTGGGCGCGAGGTAGACGCCGCCGGCCTGCAGGTAGATGCCCTTGATGTCGGGGTTGGCGCCCAGGAGCGTGTCGAGCTTGGAGGCCGCGGTGTCCGACTCCCACTTGGCGGGGATCTCCAGGACCTGCAGCTTCGGGTACTTCTTCTTGACGCAGGAGCGGAACGCCTCGGAGCGGTCCCGGCCGTTGACGGAGGCGAGGTCGCCCATGATCTGCACGACCTTGCCGCTGGTGACGTGCTGCCCGAGGTAGTCGCAGGCCTTGGTGCCGTAGGCGACGTTGTCGGCGCGGACGACCATCGCGACCTTGCCCTTGTCGGGCGCCACGTCGACGGCGACCACGGGGACGCCCTTGCGGTCGGCCTGGTCGAGTCCGGCCTCGATGGCGGCGCTGTCCAGCGGGGCGACGACCAGGCCCCTCACGCCCTGGTTGAGCTCGTTGTTGATGTCGGTGATCTGCTGCGAGGGGTCGCTGTTGGAGTTGACGGTCTTGAGGGCGTCGACGCCCTCGGACTTCGCCATCTTGGGCACGTAGTCGTTGTACGACTGCCAGAACGGCGAGGTCAGCAGGGGCAGGATCACTCCGACCTTGCCGGTGCCGCCGCCGGCGGCGCTGGAGCCACCTGTGTCCTTGGTGCTGCCGCATGCGGCAAGCACGAGCGAGGCGCCGACGGCCAGGGCCGCCGCGCCGATGATCCGGGACCTGTTCCGCTTCCTCAGTGTTCTGCCGGGCATCTGGCAGCTCCTCGTTGAGCGTGTTCGAGCAGATGCACGCATACTTATCAGACCACTCCGCCGCCGGAACACCCTTCGACCGTACGTTTCCCTGCCTTTTGGTCCTAGTGGTCCGACCACCTTGGTGATTAGACTCCGATGCACCCAGTGACTGGAGGAGCGGCGTGGAGGAGACAGCCCCCTACAAGGGCACCGTGACGCAGCGCGCCATCGAACAGATCAAGGCGATGATCGCCGAGGGCCGGCTGGAGCCGGGCCAGCGCCTGCCGACGGAGCGCGATCTGGCCGCCCAGCTGGGCATCTCCCGCAGCTCGATGCGGGAGGCGATCCGCGCGCTCACGGTCCTCGGCGTACTGGAGGCCCGGCACGGCTCGGGCATCTACGTCACGCAACTGGAGGCCGGGGACCTCCTGGAGACCTTCGGCGTGGTGGCGGACCTCTCACGGGGACCGCGCCTGGTCGAGTTGCTGGAAGTCCGCCGCATCCTGGAGTCGACGGCGACCGCACTCGCGGCGGCCCGCATCACGGACGACCAGCTCGCCGAGGTGGAGAAACATCTGACGGCGATGAACGCGACGGACGACCCGGAGGAGATCCTCGCCCACGACCTCGCCTTCCACCGCGAGATCGCGGCCGCCGCGGGCAACGAGACGATGGCGGCGATCCTGGAGGGCCTCTCCTCCCGCACATTCCGCGCCCGTGTCTGGCGCGGCTACCAGGAGGAGGGCGCCTTCGCCCGCACCCGCCGCGAACACGCGGCGATCCACCGCGCGCTGGTCGCGCACGACCCGGAGGCGGCACGAGCGGCAGCGGCCGCGCATGTGGGGGAGGTGGAGGAGTGGCTGCGGTCCCAGCTCAGACCCTAGGCGGGCGCATTGGGCCGCTCCCCCGCCGGGTCCCTGTCAGTCGCTGATCAGGCTCGCTCGAGCCGCAGCGTCACCAGTTCGAACGGGCGCAGTCGCAGCGTGATCCGGTTGCCCTCGTGGTCCGGGATCGCTGCGTCGCCGAGCGGGCGCTCCAGCAGGTCCGTCGGCGTCACGGCAGCGACCTCGAAGTCCGCCGTCAGCGTGGCCCTCGTACGGCCGCCGCGGGACTCGTGGAAGCGTGCGATCACATCGCCGCTGCCGTCGTCGGCCAGTTTGACCGCGGTCAGTACGACCGCGTCCTCCGCCACGGTCACCAGCGGCGTCACCTCGTGGGCGCCGGTCAGCCGACGCTCCGGCAGGTTGATGCGCCAGCCCTCGCGCACCGCGTCCCCGATCGTGGCTCCGGGCACCAGTGCGTGCCGGAAGCGGTGTACGCCCTGGTCGGTCTCCGGGTCCGGGAATCGCGGGGCGCGCAGGAGGGACACGCGGACCGTCGTGGTCGTACCCGCATCCGTCTTCCGTACCGTCCGCGTCACATCGTGGCCGTACGTCGAATCGTTGACCACGGCCACACCCCAGCCGGGCTCCTCGACATGGACGAAGCGGTGGTTGCACGCCTCGAACTTCGCTGCCTCCCATGACGTGTTCGTGTGTGTCGGCCGGTAGAAATGTCCGAACTGTGTCTCGGACGCATACCGTTCGGCGTGCAGGTCCAGGGGGAACGCCAGCTTCAGGAACTTCTCCGTCTCGTGCCAGTCGACCTCGGTGTCGATCTCCAGTCGCCGCTCCCCGGGCGCAAGCGACAGCACCTGGGTCACCTGCGACGCGCTGAAGCTTCGTACGATCCGCACCGACGCGCCGTCCTCACCAGGCACGATCTCCCGGACGTCCAGCAGGTCGGTGACCGTGTTGCGGTAGAACTCGTCCACGTCCCACGCGTCCCACATATTCGGGAAGTCAGGGTGCAGCTGGAGCAGGTTCGCGGCGTGTCCGGGTGCGATCGTCTCGCGGTCGGCCTCGATGTCGTACGAGGAGACGACCAGTCCCCGCGCGTCGATCTCCACCCTCAGCAGATCGTTGGTCAGCACGAAGCCGCCGTCCGCCCGCTGTACGAGCGACACCTCGCCCGATCCGGCCGGTGTGCCTGCACCGCCCGCCGGCACTCCGCAGCGGGCGTGCGGCGCCGCGTTGAACACCAGCGGCACGGCCCCTTCCCCGGCGAGCGCCCGCTGCGCCGCCTCGATGATCCCGGTCAGCTCACCGCCGATGCGCTCGTATGTCGCCCGTGCCTCCCGGTGCACCCAGGCGATCGACGAGCCGGGCAGGATGTCGTGGAACTGGTGCAGCAGCACCGTCTTCCAGATGCGGTCCAAATCCTGGTACGGGTACGGGAATCCGGTGCGTACGGCCGCCGTGGCCGCCCACAGTTCCGCCTCCCGCAGGAGGTGCTCGCTGCGGCGGTTGCCCTGCTTGGTCTTCGCCTGGCTCGTCAGCGTGGCGCGGTGCAGTTCCAGGTACAGCTCGCCCACCCAGACCGGCGGGTGGGGGTATTCCGCCTCCGCCTTCTTGAAGAACTCCTCCGGTGTTTCCCACACCACCGTCGCCGAGCCTTCGAGATCGCGCAGCCGCGCCGCCTTCGCGACCATCTCCCGCGTGGTGCCGCCGCCTCCGTCGCCCCAGCCGGTCGGCGCGAGCGAGTGCCTCGCCACCCCCTTATCCTTGAAGTTCCGTGCCGCGTGGGCGATTTCGCTGCCCTTCATCGAGCAGTTGTAGGTGTCGACGGGCGGGAAGTGGGTGAAGATCCGCGTGCCGTCGATGCCCTCCCACAGGAAGGTGTGGTGCGGGAACTTGTTGGTCCGCGACCACGAGATCTTCTGCGTCAGCAGCCACTTGGATCCCGCCGCCTTGATGATCTGCGGCAGCCCGGCGGCGAAGCCGAACGTGTCGGGCAGCCACGCCTCGTCGTTCTCGATGCCGAACTCGTCGAGGAAGAACCGCTTCCCGTGCACGAACTGACGGGCCATCGCCTCCGAGCCCGGCATATTGGTGTCCGACTCCACCCACATGCCGCCCGCCGGAACGAACCGGCCCTCCGCCACCGTCTTCTTCACGCGCGCCCACACCTCGGGCCGGTGCTCCTTCACCCACGCCCACTGCTGCGCCTGCGACATGGCGAAGACGAACTCGGGCTCGTCCTCGATGAGCGCGGTCATGTTGGACGTCGTACGGGCCACCTTGCGCACCGTCTCGCGCAACGGCCACAGCCACGCCGAGTCGATGTGCGCATGCCCGACAGCGCTGATGCGGTGGGCTGAGGGGGCCGCGGGCGACGCCAGCACTTCGGTCAGCTGCGAACGAGCCTGTTCGGCCGATCCGCCCACGTCCTGCAGATCGACCGCGTCCAGCGCCCGCTCCACCGCACGCAGGATCTCCCAGCGCCGCGCCGACTCCACCGGAAGCTCGGCCATCAGCTCACCGAGCACCTCAAGGTCCAGGACGAGCTGCCATACGGTCTCGTCGAAGACAGCAAGATCCATGCGTGCAAGCCGGTACTGCGGCTCGCCGCCCGCCGTCTCCCGGTCGCCAAGCTGTGTGGGCCGGAAGGGGCGGTAGTCGAGGATGACCGGGTTCGAGGCCGCCTCGATGCGCAGGTCGACGCTCTCGCCACCCTCGACGTGCGAGCCGATGCGCACCCACTGGTTGCGCGGGTTCAGCCCCTTCACCGGGGTACCGTCGGGACGGTGGACGAGGCCCTCGCACTGGAATCCGGGCATGTTCTCGTCGAAGCCGAGGTCCAGCAAGGCCTCCACGGTCCGACCGGCCCAGGCCTCGGGCACGGTCCCGGTCACCCGGAACCAGCTGGTGCCCCACGGGGCGCCCCAGCGCGTGCCCACCCCGATCGGTTCGACCGGGGCGGCCAGGCCCTCGGCGACCGGCACCGGCTCGCCGGGCGCGTGCCACACCGCCACATCCAGCGGTACGGACTCGGGGTACACAGCGGGGCGGATGCGCTCGTCGAGGACGCGCTTGAGGCGGGCTTCGACCAGGGTGCGGTCGTCATGCATGGGGCGCTCCGTGGGGTGTGGGTGCGGGGTGCCGGGTGTTACCAGCTGTGCGAGGTCGTGGCGGGAGCCGCGACGTTGTAGAGCTCCCCGACCGCGCGCAGTTCGAACCGTGCGGAGCTCTCGTCCGGCTCGGCGGAGAGACCGCCGACGTAGTACGCCGACTGACAGGTGCCGCCGAGGAAGCGCCGCGTGCCGTCGGGCAGGATCCGGTGCAGCTCGGAGTGCCGTACGGGGCCGGGGGCGGCCTGCCAGGCGAAACGCAGGCTGCCGCCGTCGGCGTCCGTGATGCGCAGGTCGGTGCGGGCGGCGGGGGTGGTCGCAGCGTCCCGGACCGCGAGCCCGCCGAGGCGCCGGCGCACTGTGCCGCCGCTGCCAGACGCACGGCCGGCGTGCGGATCGTGCCGCGCACTGTGCAGGTACCGGTGCCGCGGCTGATCGAGCGGGCGAGCACCGGGGTCGCGCTCGCCGCCGAGCGTACGGGCCCGAGGGGGGCGGCGAGCGACCCGCCCCGGTGAAGTGGGCCTCAGCGAAAGGCGGCGATGTTGCGTCGGGCCCAGTCGGCGAAGGTGCGGGGCGCCCGGCCGAGCACGTGCTCGATGTCGGGGCTGATGCGCTGTTCGGCGGGGGTGGGAACGCCGAGGATGGTGAGCGTGGTCTCGACGACGGGTTCGGGCATGAAAGCCAGCATCTCCGCCCGGGCCTCGTCGCGGGTCTGCTCGATGAACCGGATCGGTTCGCCGAGCGCGTCGCCGATCGCCTCGGCGCGCTGCCGGGGCGTGGTGAGCGCGGGTCCGGTCAACTCGTAGATCCGTCCCGTGTGTCCGTTCCCGCGCAGCGCCGCCGCGGCGACGTCGGCGATGTCGGCCGGGTCGACGGTCGGCAGGCCGACGTCGCCGAACGGTGCTGCGACGGTCCGCCGGGTGCGCACCGACTCGGCCCAGGCATAGGCGTTGGAGTCGAAGCCACCGGGGCGCAGAATCGTCCAGTCCAGGCCCGACTGCCGCACGCTGTCCTCGATGACACGTCCCGTGCCGCCGTGGGAGTCCGACTCGGACCGGGTCACCACGCCCTGGGAGGACAGCAGCACGACCCGTTCGATGCCGGAGTTCTTGGCGACGTCCAGGATGTCCTGGGGGTTGAGCAGGTGCGCGGCGGCGCCGCCGTTCTGCAGGAACAGCGCTTCGGCGTCGGCGAACACGGGCCGAAGGCTCTCCGGGTCGGTCAGGTCCGCCCGCCGCTGCCGGACGCCGTCCGGCACGTCCGCGTCCGAGATGCTCCGGGCCGTGGCAGTCACCGGCTGACCGGCCGCCACGAGGGCCCCTACGAGCGCCCGGCCCACATTGCCGGTCGCCCCCGTCACTACGAACATGAGTAACTCCCTTGTTTTTCAACACTGTTGGGGAGCCCCGGGCGGAGCGTGAACCCCTGCGGGCCCTGCTCCCCCGGCGACGGGACGACGCTAACATCGCTCGTATAGTAGGTACCTAGAGGAAAGTGGCTACCCCGAAGGGATGCCGATGGCTGCCGACACCACCTGGACGACGTCCGCGAGCGACCCGGAACTCGCCTGCCCGATCAGCCCGGTTGTGGACATCGTGTTCAGCCGCTGGACCACACCGATCCTGTGGACCCTGCACGCCCACGGCCGCCAGCGCTTCGTCGAACTGGAACGGCGGATCACCAAGATCACGCCGAAGGTGCTGACCCAGCGGCTGAGACAACTGGAACGCGACGGCCTGATCGTGCGCACCTACCACCCGGAAGTGCCGCCTCGGGTCGAGTACGAGATCAGCGAACTGGGCCGCAGCCTCGCCCCCCTCTTCGCGCACCTCGCCGAATGGGCCGCCGACAACCTCGACAAGGTCGAGCGGTCCCGGAACGACTACGACGCACAATCGGCCGGGTGACACGCCGCCGGAGAATCCGGCCCGGGTGACCGGGACGGACCGTGCGGCCATCAGGCCGCCGAAAAAGGCAACGGCGGAAAGACAAAGACGAAAAAGACAAAGGCAAGGAGGTTACCCACTCCTTGCCACTCTCAACTTATAGCGCACTGGGGGGCTTGCGGCAAGGCCCCCGTCGTACCGCAGAATCGTCCGCCGAGGCCAGAACCTGCGGAAACGGGGGATTCACGAAGTGCGTGTGTTGTTGTCGACGTATGGGTCGCGCGGGGACGTCGAACCGGTGGTGGGACTCGCGGTGGCGTTGCGGGCACTCGGCGCGGAGGCGCGGGTGTGCGCGCCGCCGGACGAGGAGTTCACGCAGCGGTTGGCCGGTGTCGGTGTGCCGCTGGTGCCGGTCGGCCGGTCGGCGCGCGCGCTGACGACCGCGGCGACGCC
>NZ_JBEOZU010000107.1:0-27957 GCF_040298185.1 Streptomyces sp. NPDC001634
CGGGCCACCAGCCTGCCCACCTGCAGAAATGACCGCCCCCGAATGAGCCGAAAGGGTCCGTCAGCAAGCTGACGGACCCTCACGCAAGATCGAGGTTAAGAGGGGGAGGATGTCAAAGGACCATCTCCCGGTAGTAGCCGATGCCGCGCGCGAAGTCGACGCACGCCCCGACCAGCCGGTCGCCGATGCCGAGGCCGCGCGCGTCGCGTTCGACGAGCGAAGATCCGCCACCGACCCAACGAGCCCCATCCTCAAAGGCCACGCATTCGACAGGCAAACATCCGTTCACCCGATTCCGAAGCCCGTCCGTGCACCCTCGCCGACAGCACCGGTACTCACTCACACTCGTCAACGCGCGTTTGCGCTCAGTCAAGCGGCAGCAGATCGAACCCCGGCCGCGTCCCGCCCTGGTCTCCAGGTCCGGAGCTGAGCCCTGAGTGACGTGGCAGGAGCGCGGCAGGCTCCTGGCGTCGGCGGTTCCCGGCGTGCCCTACGCCCGCGGCGCCCCGGTGGACCCCCGCACCATCAACTCCCCCCGCACCGTGGCGATCCCGCCCGGCGGCGGTTCCTCGCGGGACATCGCGATCCGGCCCGCCCGGGCGCCGGCCTCCGCGAGCGGCAGGCGGACCGTTGTGAGTGCCGGTACCGCGTCGACGGCGAAGGGAAGGTCGTCGAAGCCGGCCACCGAGACGTCCTCGGGAATGCGCAGGCCCGAGTCCCGCAGCGCCGCGCACGCGCCCAGCGCCACGGTGTCGTTCGCCGCCACGATCGCCGTCAACGACGGCTCCCGGCGCAGCAGTTCCAGCGTCGCCTCGTAGCCGGAGCGGCGGTCGTAGCCGCCGTGGACCGTCAGCCGGGGGTCGTCCTCGATCCCTGCCGCCGTCAGCGCCGCCCGGTGTCCCTCCAGCCGGTGTCGTGTCGTCGTGCGCTCCTCCGGGCCCGCGATGTACCCGAGCCGGCGGTGTCCGAGCCCGATCAGGTGCTCGGTGAGCCGCTGCCCGCCGCCGCGGTTGTCGAAGGTCAGCGCGATCGCCTCGGGGGCGGGCGGCCGCCCGCACAGGACCACACGGGTCCCCGCCGCCGCGAGCTTGCGCAGTTTCGCGCCCACCGCCTCCACATGCGCGGCGTTCTCCACCGCGCCACCTGTCAGCACCACGGCCGCCGCCCGCTGCCGCTGGAGCAGCGTCAGATACGTCAGTTCCCGCTCCGGCGAGCCGCCCGTGTTGCAGACCACCGCGAGCCGTTCGCCGCCGGCCCGTCCGCCAGGGCCCCCGATCTCCGACTGGATCGCGCTCGCCATGATCCCGAAGAACGGGTCGGCGATGTCGTTCACGAGGATCCCGACCAGGTCGGAGGTGGCTGCCGCGAGCGCGCTCGCCGGGCCGTTGAGGACGTAGTCCAGTTCGTCCACCGCCCGCAGCACCCGCTCCCGGGTGGAGGCCGCCACCGGATAGTTCCCGTTCAGCACACGCGACACGGTGGCGGGCGACACCTGCGCGCGCGCCGCCACGTCCGCCAGGGTCACCGTCATCGTCGTCCTCCGGTCGCGTGTCTCGTCGTACTCATTCGTCGTGCTCAGGGCAGAGAGTCCCATGGGCAGGTCCGCCCACGTCCACAGAGATCCATCTACAGCTCTCCAGACACCCGTGTACAGGCCCGCGGTTCTCCTTGTTCGACGGACCGACCAACTTCGCGCCCCACGTATCCGCCGTGTCACAACGTGTGACGATCTATGCGGACTCATGCACCTCGTATACGGACACGTGCATCTTGTCATCGACGCGGTCTTGTCCGATCCGCCGCACAGAGGCTAGCGTCTCATGGTATAGAAAGCGCTTGCTGTCACGCTCGCTGTGGGCGTACGCGGCGCCGGACGCGTACGAAGGGAACGACGTGGCAGGCGAAGGGAACGACGCGACACGCAAGACGGTGCGTATCGCCATGAACGGCGTGACGGGACGCATGGGCTACCGCCAGCACCTCGTGCGCTCCATCCTGGCCATCCGCGAGCAGGGCGGTCTCGCCCTGGGCGACGGAACGGTGCTGTGGCCCGAGCCGGTCCTCGTCGGCCGCCGCGAGCACGCCCTGAAGGCGCTCGCCGAGCAGCACGGGCTCGACCACTGGTCGACGGACCTGGACGCGGTCCTCGCCGACCCGGCCGTCGAGATCTACTTCGACGCCCAGGTCACCTCGGCCCGCGAGGAGTCGATCAAGAAGGCGATCGCGGCGGGCAAGCACATCTACACGGAGAAGCCGACGGCGACCGGTCTGGACGGCGCCCTGGAACTGGCCCGCCTCGCCCACGAGAAGGGCATCAGGCACGGCGTCGTCCAGGACAAGATCTTCCTGCCCGGCCTGCTGAAGCTGAAGCGGCTCATCGACGGCGGCTTCTTCGGCCGGATCCTGTCCATCCGCGGCGAGTTCGGCTACTGGGTCTTCGAGGGCGACTGGCAGCCCGCCCAGCGGCCCTCCTGGAACTACCGCGCCGAGGACGGCGGTGGCATCGTTGTCGACATGTTCCCGCACTGGGAATACGTTCTTCACGAGCTGTTCGGCCGTGTGCAGTCCGTCCAGGCGATCGCCACCACCCACATCCCGCAGCGCTGGGACGAGAACGGCAAGCCCTACGACGCCACGGCGGACGACGCCGCCTACGGCATCTTCGAGCTGGAGGGCGGCGCGATCGCCCAGATCAACTCCTCCTGGACCGTGCGCGTCAACCGCGACGAGCTGGTCGAGTTCCAGGTCGACGGTACGGAGGGATCGGCCGTCGCCGGGCTGCGCAAGTGCCGGGTGCAGCACCGGTCGGCGACCCCGAAGCCGGTCTGGAACCCGGACATCCCCGCCACCGAGGTCTTCCGCGACCAGTGGCAGGAGGTACCGGACAACGCCGAGTTCGACAACGGCTTCAAGGCCCAGTGGGAGCTGTTCCTCAAGCATGTGTACGCCGATGCCCCGTACCACTGGGACCTGCTGGCCGGCGCCCGCGGTGTCCAGCTCGCCGAACTGGGCCTGAAGTCCTCGGCCGAGGGCCGCCGTATCGACGTACCGGAGATCTCCCTGTGACCATCCAACTCCCGGACGCCAACGGGCGGTTCAGGGCGTACGAGCCGCGCCACGAACCCCTCGCCCTCTCCGCCGGCACCCCCTTCACCTCCCGTACGGTCTTCTCGGCGGCGCATGTCGTCGCCGACCCGTACGCGGATGTGTCCCCCGACTCGCCCGCCGCCGTCGACTGGGACGCGACGCTCGCCTTCCGCCGCCATCTGTGGTCGCACGGACTGGGCGTGGCGGAGGCCATGGACACCGCCCAGCGCGGTATGGGGCTGGACTGGGCGGGCGCGGCCGAGCTGATCCGTCGGTCGGCGGCCGAGGCGAAGGCCGTCGGCGGGCGTATCGCCTGCGGCGTCGGCACCGACCAACTGGCCTCCGGCTCCCTGGAGGAGATCCGCAAGGCGTACGAGGAACAGCTCGCCGTCGTCGAGGAGGCGGGCGCGCAGGCGATCCTCATGGCGTCGCGCGCCCTTGCCGCCACGGCCGGGGGGCCCGAGGACTACCTGGAGATCTACGGCCACCTCCTGCGCCAGGCCGCCGACCCGGTGATCCTGCACTGGCTCGGCCCGATGTTCGACCCGGCCCTTGAGGGCTACTGGGGTTCGAGCGACCTGGACGCGGCCACGGACGTGTTCCTGGATGTCATCGCCGCGCACCCGGACAAGGTGGACGGGGTGAAGATCTCGCTGCTCGACGCGCAACGGGAGATCGACCTGCGCCGCCGCCTCCCGCGGAGCGTGCGCTGCTACACGGGTGACGACTTCAACTACCCCGAGCTGATCGCGGGCGACGAACAGGGCTTCAGCCACGCGCTGCTGGGCATCTTCGACCCGCTGGGTCCGCTCGCGGCTCAGGCGGTACGGGTCCTGGACACGGGCGATGTGAAGGGTTTCCGTGAGCTCCTCGACCCCACGGTGGAGCTGTCGCGCCATCTGTTCCAGGCACCGACCCGCTTCTACAAGACGGGTGTGGTCTTCCTGGCTTGGCTCGCGGGCCACCAGGAGCACTTCACGATGGTGGGCGGCCTGCAGTCGGCGCGCTCCCTGCCGCACTTCGTGAAGGCCTACGAACTCGCCGACGGCCTCGGCCTGTTCCCGGACCCGGAGCTGGCCGAGGCGCGGATGAAGACGCTGCTGTCCCTGTACGGAGCTGAACGATGAGCGCGGCACCGGAGCGTTTCTCCATCAACCAGATGACGGTGAAGCAGCTGTCGCTGCCGGAACTGGTCGACGGCTGCCTGGAGTTGGGCGTGCGCGGCGTGGGCCTGTGGCGTGAACCGGTGCAGTCCTACGGCGTGGAGGCGACGGCCAAGCTGGTCGGCGACGCGGGGCTGACGGTGACGACGCTGTGCCGCGGCGGCTTCTTCACGGCGATCGACCCGGACGAGCGGGCGCGGGCCCTCGACGACAACCGCCGGGCGGTCGACGAGGCGGCGACCCTGGGCACCGACACGCTGGTGCTGGTGTCGGGCGGCCTGCCGGCCGGCTCCAAGGATCTGCGCGGCGCGCGCGAGCGCATCGCGGACGCGCTGGGGGAGCTGGGCCCGTACGCGGCCGACGGGGGTGTGCGGCTGGCCATCGAGCCCCTGCACCCCATGTACGCCTCGGACCGCTGTGTGGTCTCGACCCTCGCCCAGGCGCTGGACCTGGCCGAGCGCTTCCCGGCGGAGCAGGTGGGCGTCACGGTCGACACGTACCACATCTGGTGGGACGACACGGCCCCCGAGCAGATCGCCCGTGCGGGCGCCGGCGGCCGCATCCACACCTTCCAGCTCGCCGACTGGACCACCCCGCTGCCGGAGGGCGTCCTCAACGGCCGCGGCCAGATCGGCGACGGGTCGATCGACATGCGGGAGTGGAAGGGGTACGTGACGGCCGCGGGCTACACCGGGCCCATCGAGGTGGAGCTGTTCAACGAGGGGCTGTGGGCGCGGGACGGCCGGGAGGTCCTCGCGGAGACGGTGGAACGGTTCGTGGAGCATGTGATCCGCTGACCTGGTGGGCGGATCGGGCGGCCGGGCGTGGCGGATCGGGCGGCTGGGTGTGGCGGATCGGGCGGCTGGGTGTGGCGGATCGGGCGGCTGGGTGTGGCGGATCGGGCGGCTGGGTGTGGCGGATCGGGTCGGGGGTGGCGGCTCGGGTCGGGGTGGCGGCTCGGGTCGGGGTGGCGGCTCGGGTCGGGGTGGCGGCTCGATCCGCCCCGGCGTTACGGTCCGCCCTCGCGGGCCCGGGCCGTTCTCACGGCGGAAGCAGCGGACCCAGCGGCCCGAGGTCGAGGTTGAGGTCGGCCAGGGTGAGGCCGTAGCGGTCGCACAGTTGAGCCATCCGGTCGTGCAGGAGCATCAGGGTCAGCCCGAGCCGTTCCTCCTGCTCCTCCGTCAGACCGCCCTCGTCGACGCGGTGCAGGGCCTGTCGCTCCATCAACTGGCGGAGCAACTCGACGATGGTCAGGACCAGTTTGACGAGGTCCCGTTCCACCGTGTCCGGGTCGGCACGCAGCCGGTGCGCGGCGCGGTGGCCTCGGCCGGGGGACGGCGGGGAGACCTCGTCCGGCCGGGCGGGCAGCAGCGAGAACGCCCGGTCCGCGGCCTCGGCCACCTCCCGCAGACGATCGGCGGCCGCGCGGTCAGCCGGGCTCGTCACCGTGACCGCCGGGTCCGGTGAGCGCCGCCCGCCCCGGCGGAATGAACGTCGCCCACTGCTCGTCCAGCTGCTCGCGGATGGCGACCACCACCGTGCGCAGCGAGATCCTCACGAGATCGATGTCGGCGATGGACAGAACGAGATCGCCGGTGATCACCGCACCGCCGCTCAGCAGCCGGTCCAGCAGGTCGATCAGCGCCACCTGCGGCTGACCGACAGGGCGGTCGTCGTACGTGTCGTACTTGCTCACCGCTGCCCGGCCCCCTCCTGCGCGTCGGGTCCGAGGGGCGCGGTGAAGGAGTACGGCGCCCAGGGGCCGGTGACGTCCACGCGGACCCCGGGAAGGCCGTCCGCGGCATGCAGCATCCGGCCGCGGAACTCCTCGGCCAGCCCGCGGGGGACCAGATAGGCGTCATTGGTGACGTTCTCGCCGGGCACCTGGGCCAGACCTCCCTGCTGCGGTCGGTGCCGGGTGCGTTCCACCGCCAGTCCCCGGGCCTGCTCCTCCGTCCGCCGGACGGCCTCCTCGGCGAGCCGCCATGCGTCCTCGCGCTCCTGCCGCTGGTGCCTGCGGCTGCGCAGATACGCGCGCCCTGGGTTGGCCTCGTCGGCCGGGCCCTCGGCGGCCGGGGCGGGCGGGGAGGCGGGCGGTACCTCGGCGTACACCTTCACGCCCCATTCCACATGGTCCGCGAACCGGTCCAGCAGCGCGGTGAAGGCCGGCCCCCGCTCGCGGAGCATGTCCCGGACCCGGTCCTCGTCGAGGTACACGGTGGCCAGCCGCAGCGGGAGGACCGTGGTGTGCACGGCCAGGGTCTCGATGACCAGATGGTGCGCCCGGGCCGTCGCCTCCAGCCAGAGCAGGTCCTCCAGGCGTACCTTCAGCGCGGCCTCCGAGAACTCGTCCCGGGGCACCGGACTGACCGCCGCGGTCACGGCGCCCGAGGGGACCAGGACGACGGGGGCGTCCGCCACACCCCGGACACCCGCGAGCGCCGTCCGCTGCGGCGCGGCGGACGATCCCATCACGGCGTACGCGTAGCACAGCTGCTCGTCCACCGTCCTCAGCTCCGGTCCTCGTCGTCCTCGACTTTGCGGCGTTCGCCACGGTCCTGCCGGGCGTCGTCGCGGGAACGGCCGCGGCCGCCGGACCCGCTGCCGGAAAGCTCGTGCGGCGGCGACTGGGCGAGCTGTCTGCGCAGATCCTCGACCTCGGCGCGCAGCCGCTCGTTCTGCTCCCGGAGGCTGCGTCGGCCGTCGGCGCGGGAGGACAGCGCGGGGTCGCGCTCCCACCAGTCGATACCGATCTCCTTGGCCTTGTCGACGGACGCCACCAGGAGGCGCAGCTTGATGGTGAGCAGCTCGATGTCGAGCAGATTGATCTTGATGTCACCGACGATGACGATGCCCTTGTCGAGCACGCGTTCAAGAATGTCGGCCAGGTTCGCACCAGACCCCTGACCGTACGGGTAGAGGCTCCGCGACGGCGTGGGGACGGCGGGCTGGGACTCGGTCACGTCACACTCGTCCTCGTTTCCCTGAGCACTTGGCGTCGGCGGCGGAAACCGGCGGGTTCGCGCACCTCAGCGCCCGGAACCACTCGGAACTATCCGCGGCGCCGACGCCCCGCGAGGGCCTTGTCGGGTTCCTCGGGTGCGTACTCGGACTCGTCCTCTTCTTCCTCCTCGTCCCCCTCCTCGTCCCCCTCCTGTTCGTCCTCGGCGTAGCGTTCCTCGGGTTCCTCTTCCTCGTCCTCGTCCTCTTCCTCTTCGTCCTCGTCCTCGTAGCGCTCCCCGGGCTCCTCCTCGCCTTCTTCTTCCTCCTCCTCGTCCTCCGGGTAGCGCTCGTCCTCGTCCCGGGCCTGCGACCGCTCCTCGCGGTCCTCCTCGGCCTCCTCCTCCGGACCGCGGACCACCTCGCCGTCGCGGATCTCGCCACGCCAGGCGCCGGTGGCCTCCCCGCGCGCCATGATGAACGCGCGGTAGAGCTTCAGATCGAGCCGGACGCGGCGGCCCTGGGCACGCCAAAGGGTCCCGACCCTCTCGACGACGCCCTTGGGGAAGTACTGCAGGACGAGCAGCACCTTGGTGAGGTTCTCCCCGAGGGGGTGGAAGCTGACGACGCCCTTGGTGGTGCCCTTGGGCCCCTCGGAGGTCCAGGCGATCCGCTCGTCGGGCACCTGCTCCGTGACGATGCCCCGCCAGTGGCGGCGGACCTTGGCGATCCTCACCTGCCAGCGGGACGAGATCTCGTCGTCCTGTTCGACGTTCTGGACGCCCTTGGTGAACCGGTCGAACTCCGTGAACTGCGTCCACTGGTCGTACGCCTCGCGAACGGGAACGCCCACGTTCACTTCCTCGACGATCATCAGGCCCTTGGCGGTGGCGCTGGGGCGCTTCTCGCGCCGTCCCTGCGCCGCGCCCGTCAGCGCCTCCTTCGCCTGGGAGGCGAGCGAGCCCAGCACCTCGCCCGACGGCGCGCGTTCGAGGAGCTTCTTGCCGGCCTTGAGGGCAACACTGCTCAACAGACCCGGGCCGACGCGCGCCTCGGCCAGTCGGCTCGCACCCTCGCTCAGCCGCTCGCCCACGCCCTCCAGCACCAACTGGAGCCTGGCCTCCAGATAGTCCTCCAGCTCGTCCTTCAGCCGGTTCGCGACGGGGTTCTGCCGTACCTGCTCGCCGACCTTGGTGAGGGTCCCCTCAGCCATCGTCCGGCCTCCTCGATCGTGCGGATCGTGCGGAGCCGCTCTTCGTACGGCCCTGGGCGGCCGTCTTCCTGGCCGCCGTCCTCTTCCTGCGCGACTCACCCTCCTGATCCGACCCGCGGTGCTGCGCCCGCTTCGCGCGCCCCTCGGTGCGCCGCGTCTCGCTCCGGCGCCCCTCGTCCCCACGCGCCTGGCCCTCGCGCTCTTCGTCTTCTTCTTCGTCCTCGCGCTCTTCCTCCCGCTCCGTTTCCCCCTCCGCTTCGCCCCGGTGCCGCTCGCCGTCCGGGTGCGCCCTCTCGTGCAGTCCCTCGGTGCGCTTGTGGATGGCGTCGGCCAGGTTCTCGGCCTTCGCCGACAGCACGGTGGTCGCCGCGGCCTTGCCCGCGTCCGTCAGTTCGGTGCGCACTTCCTCGCTGATGGTGTTGAGGAAGGGGGACTCCTGGAGAACCCTGGCGACCTGGCCGGGCTTGATCTTCGATCCGGCCAGCATCGCGCCCAGGCTCAGGGCGAGCTTGGCCTTCTTCGTCCGGCCCAGCACATAGCCGGCGAGGACAGCCGCACCGATCTTGGCGTTGTTCATGGTTCCGTCTTCTTTCCTCGCTCACGCCTCACAGCCCGCTCTGTCCGCCGCGCCGCAGCTGATAGGCCCTGATCTCCTCCAAGCGGTGCAGCAGTGCGTCCTCGCGCCGTGCGAACTCCTCGTCGTCGACGCGGCCTTCGGCCCGCGCCCGCTCCAGCTTCACGAGCTCTTCCTGCACGGCAGCGGGGTTGTAGAACTCTTGCTCGGCGGCGCGGACGACCTTGTCGATCACCCAGCCCACTCCTCGTGCAGGGGCGAACGGCAGGGTCAGGATCCCGGTGATCAGTCCCACACCGCCTCCTCGTGCCGTCCGGACGGGTCAGCCGAAAGGGTCAGGTAAAGCTGTACGGCGGCAGCGGCCCCCGTACCCGGAGCTCGATGTCCTCCCCGTAGCGCCCGGCCAGCTCCTGGGCGGCCCGGACGAACTCCTCGGACCGCTCGCCGTCGAGCAGGAAGGACACGTTCACGAAGTACTGCTGGGACGGTTCGGCGAGCCTCTCCAGCAGCGCGAAGGGCCGCAGCACGGCGAGGACGTCGGCGGCGAGCGCCTCCTGTCTGCTCTGCAGCTCCTGGGCCACGAGCTGGCCAAGCGCCAGCCGCTCCGCCTGAGTCCCGCCGCCGTTGCGGGTCGCCTCGTTCAGCGCGCGGGCCTGTTCGTTCTCCTCGAGGATGGCGCGCAGCGCCGCGTCCTCGCTCTCGACGCCCTTGACGTTGAACTCCGCCCGCCCTGTGAGCTCGTCGAGGCGCTGCGAGAACTCCTCGGCTCTCGCGTCCAGCACGGCGCGTACGTCGGCCTCGTCCGGAGCGACGAACCCAAAGCTCAACGGCAGAATGGTGCCGTCGCCCCACAGGTGCTCCTGCACCTCGTGATGAGCCTCCAGGTCCCGGCGTGCCACCGAGAGGTCCTCCGGGGAGTCGCTGACGACGGCGCACAGTGAGCCGCTGCACACCGCGCGCAGTTCGGCCGGCGACTCGCCCACGCCCTTGAGGCCGTCCAGGTCCAGCGGGTGCGAGTCCTTGGTGATCGCATACACATACACGGACATCGGCTCGCTCACTCCTCCCGGTCCCTCGAGGAACGGCGGCTCGAGCCGCGTTCGACGTGGTCGTGCTCCCTCTCGCGCCTGCGGTCGCTCTCGTCCCCGCGCCCCTTCTGGAGCGATTCGGTGAACGCCTCGACCGCGCCGGTCAGCGCCCCTTTGCTCTTGCCTTTGGCGCCACCCTCCTCGATGCTCTGCACGATGTCCGGCAGCGTTGCGGGCGCCTTGCGGCCCGTCTCCAGATCCAGCCGGTTGCAGGCCTCGGCGAAGCGCAGATACGTATCGACACTGGCCACGACCACGCGTGCGTCGACCTTCAGGATTTCGATGCCCACAAGGGACACCCGTGCGAACACGTCGATGACCAGACCCCGGTCGAGGAGGAGTTCCAGCACGTCATAAAGGTTTCCCGAGCCACCGGCGGGCCCGGCCAAGGCGCCACCACCGCCCTGCGGCACCACAGTCACGATCTCTTCCCCTCAATCCGAAAGGGGAGCCGCCCTCAACGGCCCTCTCTGTCGACCTGCGCGCGGGTGTAGCGGCGTACGCGCTCGTACGCCATCAACCGGCCCACGGGGTCCAGAACGACCTTGTAGCTCGCCATCACGCTGCTCGTGTCAGGGACGCGCTCGAGCTCCACGACCTCGACCTCGGCCTCCCAGCCGTCATCGGTCGGTCTGAGAGCGGAAACGGACTGAGGTACCCGCCCGAGCAGCTCGGCGAGCTGCCCGGCCGCGCTCCGCATGGCCTCGACCGCCGGCACCCGCTCCGTGAGAGCCTGAGACTCCCGCTCCGGGGGAGCATTCCGCTCCCGCTCCGAGGGCGCCTTCCGCGGCGATGGACGCGCCTTTTCCCGCTCACGGTCGCTCGTGATCGTTCACCTTCTTGCTCTTTCTTTCCCCGGCCTGCTCTTCAGCCAACGCCAATGACAGACCGTTCACTTCGGGTACCCGCGTTTCATGACCAAACCGACATTACGGACAAAATTTCACGATCTGGCCGTGCAACCCTTCGCGCGCCCCGGATGTCGTAGAAGGCATCAGAACTTCTGGAGGGGGATCTGGGGGGATCGCGGGGGTTCTGATACGGAGGGGAAAGCCGAGGGGCCCGGTCTCGGACCGGGCCCCTCGAAATATGCGGGCGGCTTTGTCAGCTGCCGTGCGTAAGCCGGTGGTTCCCGTGCGGGATCAGCTCCAGGTCCGGGAAGCGGGTGTCCAGCAGCGCGGAGGCCTCCGGGTTCGCGTCCCGGACCTCGTACGCCGCCGTGGCGCCCTCCACCACCAGTCCGTCCAGCAGACCGTCGAGGACCTCGGCGAAGGACGGCACCCCGGCGCGGAACGCCAGGTCCACCACCTATGGGCCTGCCGGGATCGGCATGCCCGCATCACACACCAGGACGCCGCCGCCGCGCCCCGGCTCGGCGCGCCGCGAGATGGCGGTCCAGAATTCCGGCCTTCTTCATAGCGCGGCGACGTCCCTCATAGCGCGGCGACCTCCTCGGCAGTGGGGAACGACTCCTGCGCTCCGGAGCGCGTGACGGCCGCCGCGCCCACCCGGGCCGCGTACGCCGCCGCATCCGGCAACGACGAGCCCGTGCCCAGCCGCCAGGCCAGCGCCGCGGTGAACGCGTCACCCGCACCCGTCGTGTCCACCGCGTCCACCTTCACCGACGGGACCCGGGCCATGGAGTCGCCGGTCGCCACCAGCGCGCCCTCCGCACCCAGCGTCACCACGACCGAGCGGGGGCCGAGGGCCAGCACTGCGCGCGCCCAGTCCTCCGGTGAACCGCCCAGCTCACCGCCCGCGATCACCCGCGCCTCGTGCTCGTTGACGATCAGCGGGTCGCAGGCCGCCAGCACCTCCGGGGGCAGCGGTCGCGGCGGTGACGGGTTCAGTACGAAACGGGTGCCGGACGGCAGGTTCCGTACGACCTCCACGACCGTCTCCAGCGGGATCTCCAGCTGCGCCGAGACCACACGGGAGGCGTTCAGCAGGCTGCCGGCAGCGCGTACGTCCTCCGGTACGAGGCGGGCATTCGCTCCCGGCGAGACCACGATGCTGTTGTCCCCCGACGGATCCACCGTGATCAGCGCGACCCCGGTGGGTGCCCCGCCGACCAGAACCCCCACGGTGTCGACGCCGGCCTCGCTCTGCGACCGAAGCAGCAGCCGGCCGTGCGCGTCGTCGCCGACCCGGGCCAGCAGCGCCGTACGGGCACCGAGGCGCGCCGCGGCGACCGCCTGGTTCGCGCCCTTGCCGCCCGGATGGACGACCAGGTCGGAGCCGAGCACGGTCTCCCCCGCCGCGGGCCGTCGCTCGACCCCGATCACCAGGTCGGCGTTGGCCGATCCCACGACCAGGAGGTCGTAGTCGTACATGAACTGTCTCCCAACGGATCTCCACGGACCCCCACGGCCCCAGCCCCATGGATCTTTACAGCATTGACTGCTCCCGTCCCTGAAGGAAGGGGATTCCTTCCTTCAGGGCTGAGTGGGGATTCCTGGCTCAGGCTGCCCCCGGGAGCAGCGCTCCCGGAGGTCTTACGCCCTCGACACCAGCCGGGTTCAGACCTGCCCGGACGAGCATCACGCTTGCGGAGTTCTTGTCTCTGGGGGAGACGGCTCCGCACGCGGTGCAGGTGTATGTGCGCTCGGACAGCGGCAGTGCGTGCTTGGTTCTCGCTCCGCACGATGCGCAGTCCATGGTGGTGTGCGCGGGATGCACGAGACGGATGTCCCGCCCGTGCTTGCGGCCCATCTCGGTGAGGGCCTTCTTCGTGGCGCCGATCGCGGCGTCGGCGGCCTTGCGGGCCATGGTGGTCCTGGCGAGGAACTTCGGCTTGAAGTCCTCGACGGCGATGGCGTCGTGGTCGGTCACGACCTTCTTGGCCCACTTGCGGCCGGTGTCCTGCCGCTGCCGGGCGATCTTCGCGTAGGTCTTCGCCCGCCACTTCTTCGCCTCGCGGTAGCCCTTCGAGGCGGCCTGCCCCTTCTTCGGTCTGCGGCGGGCCATCATCCGGTCGTACCGGGTCAGCTTGGCCTGGGCCTTGCGGCCGTGCTGGGCGTGCGGGAGGTCATGGGCGTCGGAGGTGGTGGTCGCGGTCTCCTTCACGCCCCAGTCCACGCCGAGCACCCGGCCGGTCTCCGGCAGCGGCCGCACCTCGGTAGGGACCACGAACGAGCAGTACCAGTGCCCGACGCTGTCCTGGTACACGCGCACCGAGGAGGGTTCGGCGGGCAGGTTGCGCGACCACACCACCGTCAGCACGATCCCGCCCGCCAGGTGCAGGCGATCGTCCTTCAGCCGGAACCCGCGCCGGGTGTGGTTCAGCGTCGGCAAGGCTTCGCGCTTCTTCTTCCACTTCGGCATGCCGGCCCGCTGCCGCTGAGGCAGGCGTTCCCGGGTGTCCTTCTGCGCCTTGGCGCGGGACTTGCCGAAGTCCCGGATCAGCTGCTGCTGCGCAACCCTGGAGCCCTCGCGCAGCCACGGCGCACCCTCCCGCGCCTCGGTCAGCATCCTGTCGAGCTGCGCCGGCCCACAGGTCCGCTTCTCGCCCGTGGTCCTGTTGTGCAGGTGGGTTGCCTTGGACTTGGCAACGCACTCGTTCCAGATCCACCGGCACCGGTCCCATTCCGCCAGCAGCGCCCCACGGGCGGCCGACGACACGCGAAGCCGGTACGGTGTGCCGGGCGCGCTCGGCCCCGTCGGCTTCACTTGGCGTCAACATGCCGCCAACGTAGCGTCACGATTCCTTTCTCACTCCGGACTCTGGGCAGACCTGCACGAACAGGTGACCGCCCAAGCTGCCGCGGACCGGCGGTCCCTCAACTCCGCGATCCTCCACCTCCTGGAGGCCGCCCTCCCCGCTCCCCCGGGCAGACACCGGATCACCCGGCGGCGATCCGGCCTCTCCCGCCCCGCTACACCGTCTCCTCGACCTTCTTGCCCTGGGCGGCCCGCAGTGCGTTGTCCGCAGCGGTCCTGCCCAGCTGGGACGGCTGCCGCGCCACCGAGGCGTGCAGCGTGCCTGCCTTGACCGCGGCCAGGCCGTCGGCCGCCCGCACGTCCGACTTGATCTGCTCGGATGGGTGGCCGCATGTCGGAGGCGACTGAAGGGGGTGGTCTCTGCGGAGGGAGGAACGGGTCCTTCCCTGTAGCAGGGCTGTGACGCGAGGTGGTTGCGAGTGTGACGGGCGGCAGTGAACATGGAGAGTGCTGAATCGTTCAGTGACCTCAACTCGCCACAGAGGGAGGCAAGATGAAGTTCGACATGGGGGCGCAGACCCTGTCGACGTTGGTCAAGGGTTCGCGTGGGTCGAGTGATGATCTGGGGACGTTGATCCGTCAGTTGGTGCAGGCGGCGCAGCCGTTGGAGGGGAAGTTCAACGGTGCGGGGCGGGTGGCGTTCGATCATTTCAAGGCGCGGGCCGATGGGATTGCGAACGAGCTGAATTCTTCGTTGCGGGCGATTCTGGGTGGTCAGTCGGGGATGGACTCGGCGTTCAGCTCGGGTGATCAGGAGCAGGGTGACAACGCGCGGCGTCAGATGGGTGCGGCGAACTTCGACGGGGCGCGGTTCCGCTGAGCTGGTGCTCGGGTGTGGGTCGGTAGTGGTCTTCTTTTCAGGTTCTCACGGGGAGTTGATGGGTGATGGCGGGTTCGGGTGCGGATCGCCGGTCGTATGACGTGGGTGCGTCGTCGGACGCGCAGGGCAACATCCAGGCGGTGATTGCGCGTCTGGAGGAGGTTATTGCGGCGCGGGACGGTCAGGTGAAGGCGGTGATGGCGGACTTCACGGCTGACGGGGTCGCGGACGAGTACCACGGCAAGGAGATGCGGTGGAATCGTGCGTCGCATGAGGTCAAGAACATCATCCGGCTGTTGAAGACGACGCTGGAGCAGAACGACGGGACGGCGCAGTCGACGATCGCGAAGGCGAAGGCGGCGGTCGACAACATCGGCTGACGCGGGGCGATTTCGTAGCTACGGGGGTGCGTGGTGTCGGGCTGGGATCTGAAGCCGCAGGGCATTCAGCATGTGTTGAAGACGACGGGTGACACGGCGCGGGATATCGAGGAGCAGGCGAATGCGTTCGGGAAGCATCTGACGTCGGCGGCGACCAGTGCGGGCACCATTTCCGCGGAGGGTTCGGGCGGCGGGGGTGGTGGGGGCAAGGGTGAGAAGCCGCAGGGTGGTCTGGTGGCTCTGGCCTTGTCGCAGTATGCCGAGCATGCGACGACGGATGTGAAGTTCATCGTGGCGCGGGCGGGTAAGTCGTTGCAGGGTGCGGTGGATGCGACGACGGCGTATCTGCACGGGGATGAGGAGATGGCGGCGCGGGCGCAGCATGCTGCGCTGGCGGATCCGCGGGTGGATCTGCCGGGGGTGGGCACGCAGTGATCGATCCTGGGCAGATTCCGGAGTTCACGGGCAATCTGGAGCAGTTGGAGAAGGACTACGGGGATCTGAAGGCGGACGCCTCGCACATCCGCTCCACGGGCCGGGATGTTCATACGTAGTTCCAGGGCCTGCGGGCGTATTACAAAGCTCCCGAGGCGGACCAGTTGTTCGGGACGACAAAGAAGGTCGCGAACCGGGCGGACGATTTCGCCAAGGATCTGGAGACGGCGACTGACTTCCCTCCCTCGCCGTCCGTCCCCACCACTCGCCCCGCCTGTCAGCCCCCGGCGGTAGCGTCGGATCATGACGCAGGAAGCGAGTCGGGCAGGGCAGGCAGGTGCCGGGGAGCGGCGCCTGGCCGTGCTCGAGGGTGTGCTCGAGCGGATCACGTACGCCAACGAGGAGAACGGATACACGGTCGCCCGGGTCGACACCGGCCGCGGCGCCGGTGATCTGCTCACCGTCGTCGGCGCGCTCCTCGGCGCCCAGGTGGGGGAGTCGCTCAGGATGGAGGGGCGCTGGGGCTCCCATCCCCAGTACGGCAGGCAGTTCACCGTCGAGAACTACACGACCGTCCTCCCGGCCACCGTCCAGGGCATCCGCCGCTACCTAGGCTCCGGCCTCGTCAAGGGCATCGGGCCCGTCTTCGCCGACCGCATCACCCAGCACTTCGGTCTCGACACCCTCCAGATCATCGAGGAGGAGCCGAAGCGGCTGATCGAAGTCCCCGGTCTCGGCCCGAAGCGGACCAAGAAGATCGCCGAGGCCTGGGAGGAGCAGAAGGCGATCAAGGAGGTCATGCTCTTTCTGCAGACCGTCCAGGTCTCCACGTCCATCGCCGTGCGCATCTACAAGAAGTACGGCGACGCCTCCATCTCCGTCGTCAAGAACCAGCCCTACCGCCTCGCCGCCGACGTCTGGGGCATCGGCTTCCTCACCGCCGACCGGATCGCCCAGTCCGTCGGCATCCCGCACGACAGCCCGGAGCGCGTCAAGGCCGGTCTCCAGTACGCCCTGTCGCAGTCCGCCGACCAGGGCCACTGCTACCTCCCCCAGGAACGGCTCATCGCGGACGCGGTCAAGCTCCTGCAGGTCGACACCGGGCTCGTCATCGAGTGCCTGGCCGAGCTGGCGGCGCCTCCGGAGGACGACTCGGACCCCGGTGTCGTACGGGAGAAGGTACCCGCACCCGATGGCGGAGACCCCGTCACTGCCGTCTACCTCGTCCCGTTCCACCGCGCCGAACTCTCCCTCTCCGCCCAGTTGCTGCGGCTCCTGCGGACGGACGAAGACCGGATGCCCGCCTTCCGGGACGTGGCCTGGGACAAGGCGCTGAGCTGGCTCAAGGGGCGTACGGGCGCCGACCTCGCGCCCGAGCAGGAGCAGGCCGTACGGCTGGCGCTGACCGAGAGGGTGGCGGTGCTGACCGGCGGGCCGGGCTGCGGCAAGTCCTTCACCGTACGGTCCGTCGTCGAGCTCGCCCGGGCCAAGGGGGCCAAGGTCGTGCTCGCCGCGCCCACCGGGCGGGCCGCCAAGCGCCTGTCAGAGCTGACCGGAGCCGAGGCCTCCACCGTGCACCGGCTGCTGGAGCTGAAGCCCGGCGGCGATGCGGCGTACGACATGGACCGTCCGCTCGACGCCGACCTGGTCGTCGTCGACGAGGCGTCCATGCTCGACCTGCTGCTCGCCAACAAGCTGGTGAAGGCCGTGCCGCCGGGCGCCCACCTCCTTTTCGTCGGCGACGTGGACCAGCTGCCCAGCGTCGGCGCCGGGGAGGTCCTGCGGGACCTGCTGGCGGACGGCAGCCCGATCCCGGCCGTCCGTCTCACCCGCGTCTTCCGCCAGGCCCAGCAGTCCGGCGTCGTCACCAACGCGCATCGCATCAACTCCGGACAGCATCCGCTCACCGACGGCCTGAAGGACTTCTTCCTCTTTGTCGAGGACGACACCGAGGAGGCCGGCCGGCTCACGGTGGACGTGGCGGCGCGGCGCGTCCCGGCCAGGTTCGGCCTCGATCCGCGCCGGGATGTGCAGGTGCTCGCGCCCATGCACCGGGGACCAGCAGGCGCGGGCACCCTCAACGGCCTGCTCCAGCAGGCGATCACCCCTGGCCGCCCCGACCTCCCGGAGAAGCGGTTCGGCGGCCGCGTCTTCCGTGTCGGCGACAAGGTCACCCAGATTCGCAACAATTACGAGAAAGGGAAGAATGGTGTCTTCAACGGCACCGTGGGCGTGGTCACCTCGCTCGACCCGGTCGACCAGCGCCTCACGGTGCTGACGGACGAGGACGAGGAGGTTCCGTACGAATTCGACGAGCTGGACGAACTGGCGCACGCGTACGCGGTGACCATCCACCGCTCGCAGGGCAGCGAGTATCCGGCCGTGGTCATCCCGGTGACCACCGGTGCCTGGATGATGCTCCAGCGGAATCTGCTCTACACGGCGGTCACCCGCGCCAAGAAGCTGGTCGTTCTCGTCGGTTCACGCAAGGCGATCGGGCAGGCGGTGCGCACGGTGTCGGCGGGCCGACGCTGCACGGCGTTGGACTTCCGGCTGTCACCCAGGCCTCTCGACGGCTGAGCCGGCCCCTCGGACGACCCGGCCGACCCCCGTGAAGGGCGTGCGAGGCCCCTCCGCCCGGCCGTCCGCAAAAAATGATCGATCAAATGAGTCGCGAAGGTCACAGACCACTTCCAGAACCAGGGCGAAGGGGGGCAGGATGAGCAGGTTGACGGCACTCAGTGCCGCCGATGAGCCCAATGGTCGACCCCGAGTGCACTCTCCTGCGCCAAATGGGGGATGGTAGAGACAGTCAGGGCACCTCGAAGATGAGGCACTACGTCGGTGAGGGAAGACGTGAGCGACAACTCTGTAGTACTGCGGTACGACGGCGGCGAGTACACCTACCCGGTGGTCGACAGCACCGTCGGTGACAAGGGCTTCGACATCGGGAAGCTCCGCGCCCAGACGGGACTGGTCACCCTGGACAGCGGATACGGGAACACCGCTGCCTACAAATCCGCCATCACCTATCTCGACGGTGAGCAGGGCATTCTCCGGTACCGCGGCTACCCGATCGAGCAGCTGGCCGAGCGCTCCACCTTCCTGGAGGTCGCCTACCTGCTGATCAACGGCGAGCTGCCGACCGTCGACGAGCTCTCCAGCTTCAAGAACGACATCACACAGCACACGCTGCTGCACGAGGACGTCAAGAACTTCTACAAGGGCTTCCCGCGCGACGCGCACCCGATGGCGATGCTGTCCTCGGTGGTCTCCGCGCTGTCCACCTTCTACCAGGACAGCCACAACCCCTTCGACGAGAAGCAGCGCAACCTCTCCACCATCCGGCTGCTCGCCAAGCTTCCGACGATCGCCGCGTACGCCTACAAGAAGTCGATCGGCCACCCCTTCGTCTACCCGCGCAACGACCTCGGTTACGTGGAGAACTTCCTCCGCATGACCTTCTCGGTCCCCGCGCAGGAGTACGATCTGGACCCGGTCGTCGTCTCCGCGCTCGACAAGCTGCTGATCCTGCACGCGGACCACGAGCAGAACTGTTCGACCTCCACGGTTCGCCTGGTGGGCTCGTCGCAGGCCAACATGTTCGCCTCGATCTCGGCCGGCATCAACGCGCTGTGGGGCCCGCTGCACGGCGGCGCCAACCAGTCCGTGCTGGAGATGCTCGAGGGCATCCAGGCAAACGGCAGCGACGTCGACTCGTTCATCACCAAGGTGAAGAACAAGGAGGACGGCGTCCGTCTGATGGGCTTCGGCCACCGGGTCTACAAGAGCTTCGACCCGCGCGCCAAGATCATCAAGGCTGCCGCGCACGACGTCCTCTCCGCGCTCGGCAAGTCCGACGAGCTGCTGGACATCGCGCTGAAGCTGGAGGAGCACGCGCTCTCCGACGACTACTTCGTCTCGCGCAACCTCTACCCGAACGTCGACTTCTACACCGGCCTGATCTACCGCGCGATGGGCTTCCCGACCGAGATGTTCACGGTCCTGTTCGCCCTCGGCCGTCTGCCGGGCTGGATCGCCCAGTGGCACGAGATGATCAAGGAGCCGGGCTCCCGTATCGGCCGCCCGCGCCAGATCTACACCGGTGTGGTCCAGCGCGACTTCATTCCGGTCGAGGAGCGCTGAGCGGCGCATGTATGTGAGGCGTACGCCGTCGTAGAGCGGCGTACGCCCCCGCGTGTCGTGCAATGCCTCGTACAGACAAAGCCTTGTACAGACAAAGCCTTGTACAGACAAAGCCTCGTACAGACAAAGCCTCGTACAGACAAAGCCTTGTACAAAAACGGAAGGCGCCCTGAGACGCCGGTCCCCCCACGGGCCGACGCGCAGGGCGCCTTCCCAGTCCCGGTGCGGATTCCCCCCACGGGATCCGGCCGGGCGTCTGCGGGACAGCGCCTGAATCGCTGCGAGCAAAACGAGCAAAATCCTGCGTGCGACCGCCGTGCGGTCTGCCGGGACGCGTACGAACGGGAGGGCCGCTCAAAGCTCCCCGGTGTACGTGCCCCGGCAACGCAGTTTCCTGGGAACGTCCCCCAAGACATCCCCAGATGTCAGTCACGCCCCCCAAGACGCTTCTGACATCGCCAACTTAGACTCACGAACCCTTCCGTTGGTTACGTTCACATCACTGTGATCTGCGTCTCTTGCGTATGTCCTGAAGATACGCAAGAGACCAGATATGACGATCGAGGACCCAGCGTAAGGATGATGCGCGAGCCTTGTGAAGAGCTTATGTGAGGCACGCCTCGGACTCTAGAGGGACTCTTACTCCTCCGTCATGAGAATGCCCTGAGCCGAAGGCTGTTGGTGACCACGAACACCGAGGAGAACGCCATGGCCGCGCCCGCGATCATCGGGTTCAGAAGACCGGCGGCGGCCAGCGGCAACGCGGCCACGTTGTACCCGAAGGCCCACACCAGGTTCCCCTTGATCGTGGCGAGCGTCCGCCGCGACAGCCGGATCGCGTCCGCGGCCACCCGTAGATCCCCGCGCACCAGCGTCAGATCGCTCGCCTCGATCGCCGCGTCCGTCCCCGTGCCCATCGCCAGACCCAGGTCGGCGGTGGCGAGCGCGGCCGCGTCGTTGACGCCGTCGCCGACCATGGCGACCGTCCGCCCCTCGCCCTGGAGCCGCCTGACGACGCCGACCTTCTCCTCCGGCAGCACCTCGGCGATCACATCGCCGGAGTCGATGCCGACGGCCCGCGCCACCGCCTCGGCAACCGCCCGGTTGTCCCCGGTCAGCAGCACCGGCGTCAGTCCCAGCGCGCGCAGTTCCCGTACGGCCTCGGCGCTGGTCTCCTTGATCGCGTCGGCGACGGTGAGGACACCGAGTGCCACGCCGTCCCGGGCGACCACGACGGCCGTCCGCCCCTCCGCCTCGGCCCGGGCCTTCGCACCGGCCGGCCCGTCCGGGAGCTCGCCCGCGAACCGGCCCACCGTGACCTCGTGCCCGTCCACGCGCCCGCGCACGCCGAGCCCGGGCACGTTGTCGAAGTGCTCCGGCGCCGGAAGGTCACCGACGCGCTCCTGAGCCCCTGCTGCGACCGCTCGGGCGATCGGGTGCTCGGAGGCGTGTTCCAGGGCTCCTGCGAGCCGCAGAACCTCCTTCTCGTCCGCGTCCTCCGCGACGTACACCCCCTGAAGGGTCATCCGGCCGGTGGTGACCGTTCCGGTCTTGTCCAGGACCACCGTGTCGATGCGGCGCGTGGACTCCAGGACCTCGGGGCCCTTGATCAGGATGCCGAGCTGGGCGCCACGGCCCGTACCGACCATCAGCGCGGTCGGGGTGGCGAGGCCGAGCGCGCACGGGCAGGCGATGATCAGCACCGCGACGGCCGCGGTGAACGCGGCGACCGTGTCACCGGTGACGCCGAGCCACACCCCGAACGTGCCGAGCGCGATCAGCAGCACGATGGGCACGAAGATCCCGGAGATGCGGTCGGCGAGACGCTGCACCTCGGCCTTGCCGTTCTGGGCGTCCTCGACGAGCCGCGCCATCCGTGCGAGCTGGGTGTCCGCGCCGACCCGGGTCGCCTCGACCACCAGCCGGCCCCCGGCGTTCACGGTCGCGCCGGTCACGGAGTCCCCCACGGACACATCGACCGGCACCGACTCGCCCGTCAGCATGGACGTGTCGACCGCGGAGACGCCCTCTACGACGGTCCCGTCGGTCGCGATCTTCTCGCCGGGCCGTACGACGAACCGGTCGCCGACGGTCAGCCGCGCCACCGGAACACGTACCTCACGGCCGCCCACCCGTCTCCCACCACCGGCCTCAACCGAGAGCGCTTCGCGCTCGCCCTCCTCGTATTGCAGGACCGCGACGTCCTTCGCGCCCAGTTCGAGCAGCGCCTTCAGGGCCGCGCCCGCGCGCCGCTTGGAGCGGGCCTCCAGATAGCGGCCCAGCAGGATGAACGCGACGACACCGGCGGCCACTTCCAGATAGATGGTCGAGGACCCGTCCGTGCGGGAGACGGTGAAGTCGAAGCCGTGGTGCATGCCGGGCATCCCGGCGTCCCCCCAGAACAGCGCCCACAGGGACCAGCCGAAGGCGGCGAGCGTGCCGACCGAGACGAGCGTGTCCATGGTGGCCGCGCCGTGCCGGGCGTTGGTGAAGGCGGCCTTGTGGAAGGGCAGTCCGCCCCAGACGACGACGGGCGCGGCGAGCGTCAGGGAGAGCCACTGCCAGTTGTCGAACTGCAGGGCCGGGACCATCGAGAGCAGGACCACGGGCAGGGCGAGCAGGGCGGAGACGGTCAGGCGCTCGCGGAGAGACGTGAGCTCCGGGTCTTCCTCGGGGACCGTGGGAGCTTCGGGCTGTTCGGGCTGCGGCGGCGGTGGCTCCTCGGCCGTGTAGCCGGTCTTCACCACCGTGGCGATCAGATCGGCGACCTGGATCCCGTCGGCGTACGAGACCTTCGCCTTCTCCGTCGCGAAGTTCACCGTGGCCGTGACGCCGTCCATGCGGTTGAGCTTCTTCTCGACCCGGGCCGCGCAGGAGGCGCAGGTCATGCCGCCGATCGTGAGTTCGACCTCGGAGCGCGCGGCCTCTTCTATCGGTGCTTGTGCTTGTGCTGGTGCTGCGGTGCTGGTCATGTCCGGACTCCAGACAACGGACCGGACCGTGCGGAGCCAGTATCAGCTGGTCGGCACGGCCCGATGCGGAGAGCAGATGCTGGCGGTTCAGGCCTTGCTGACGAGTTCGAAGCCCGCCTCGTCGACCGCGGCGCGCACGGCCTCGTCGTCGAGGGGCGCGGCGGAGACCACCGTGACCTCGCCGGTTGAGGCGACGGCCGTGACCGAGCTGACGCCGGCGATCCCGGAGATCTCACCGGAGACGGAGCCTTCACAGTGCCCGCAGCTCATCCCGCTCACCTTGTAGACGGTCGTCACGGAACCCGGGGTGTGGGTCTGTGCGGTCATGTCGTTACTCCTCGGGGAGGCGTGTGGGGCTTGCGTGAACCACACTGTACCCCTAGGGGGTATTCACGGATATTCACCCAAGAGAGTCGGCGGCGGGGTGGGAGTCCGCGTCCAGCAGGGGCTCGAGGTAGCGGTGCATCGCCGTCTTCAGCTCGGTGATGTATGCCTCCCGCTCCGCGCCCTCGTGGGACATGACCAGGTCCAGGCCGGCCTTGAAGAGGGCGAGCACCATGTTCGCGGTGCGGGTGCGCTGGTCGGGCGGGGCGCTCGGCAGGTAGCCCGCGACGATCTCCTCGATGCGGGTGAGCGAGGCCTCGTGCAGGGTGGTGTGATCCTGAGTGATCGATCCGGGGGCATCGGGGCCGTGCAGCAGGATGCCGAAGGCCGGGTTCTCGACGTTGAACGCGATCAACGGGTCGAGTGCCCGGTCCAGCATCTGCTCCAGCGGCAGTCCGATGTGCTCGTCGGCGAGCGCCCGCTCCTGCGACTCCTGCCACTGCCGCATCAGCTGGTCGCTGAGGCCGATGGCGATCGCTTCCTTGTTCGGGAAGAACTGGTAGAGCGTGCCCGGGGAGACGCCGGCCTCGCGGGCGATCGCGTTGGTGCTCGCGGCGGTGTAGCCGGTGCGGCAGAAGACCGTGGCCGCGGCCTCCAGGAGTTGGGCGATACGGCGCTCGCCGCGGGCCTGGCGGCGGCGCGGCCTGGCCTCCTGGTGCTGTTGCTCGGCCTGCTCCGTGGCCGGTCCGGTAGCCGGCCCCTCGGTCTGCTGACTCTTGGGCACGCGTTGTCCCCAGCTCTCGGAACGCGATTGACAAACACGAGCGGTCGCTCGCATTCTTGAGAAACGCGAGTGATGACTCGTGTTTGCCAGTCTAGTGGCAATGGACGACCCATGCTGCCTGCACGGATGTACGGGATGCGGGGTCACGGTGAAGGGGACACCGCGTCATGTCCGAAGTCAACAGCAGGGGCGGGCGGGAGAGGGCGGACGACGCAGGCGTGCGGCCGGGCGGCTGGACGCGGTTCGTGACCGCGCGGCCCCGGCTGTCTCTGCTCGTCGCGCTGCTGCTCACGGCGTTCGCCGTGGTCGCCGGCAGCGGGGTCGCGGACCGGCTCGGCAGCGGCGGCTGGCAGGACCCGGCCGCCCAGTCCACGTACGCTACCAACGCGCTGGAGCGGGAGTTCCCCGCCTCGCAGCCCAATCTGCTGCTCCTCATCGACTCGGGGGGCAGGTCCGTGGACGAACCGGCGGTCGCCGCGGAGGCACAGCGCCTGACCGCGCGGCTCGCGTCCGAGCAGGGCGTCACGGGCGTCGGCTCCTACTGGCAGTCGGGCGCGCCCGCGCTGCGCGCCAAGGACGGGCACGAGGCGCTGATAGCAGCCCACATCACGGGCGAGGAGAAGGCCGCCAGCGACACCCTGGACCGCATAGCGCCCCACTACCGGGGCGCGCACGGCCCGGTGCGGGTCACGGTCGGCGGCCCGGTCGCCGTGCGGTCCGAGATGCAGACGACCATCCGTGAGGACCTGACCCGCGCCGAGCTGATCGCCCTGCCGATCACGCTGGTGCTGCTGGTGATGGTCTTCGGCAGCGCGGTGGCGGCCCTGCTGCCGCTCGGCATCGGCATCGTCGCCATCCTGGGCACCAATGCCGTCCTGCGGGGCCTCACGGAGCTCACCGACGTCTCCGTCTTCGCGCTGAACCTCACCACGGCCCTGGGCCTCGGCCTCGCCATCGACTACGCGCTCTTCATCGTGCGCAGGTTCCGCGAGGAACTGTCCACGGGCGCCGACCCGTTGGGCGCGGTCGCCGTCACCCTGCGGACGGCGGGCCGCACGGTCCTCTTCTCCGCCCTGACGGTCGCCGTCTCCCTGGCTGCGATGCTCGTCTTCCCGCAGTACTTCCTGCGCTCGTTCGCCTACGCGGGCATCGCGGTGGTGCTGCTGGCCGCGGCGGCCGCGCTGGTGCTGCTCCCGGCGGCGCTGATGCTGCTGGGCCACCGGGTGAACGCGCTTGACCTGCGACGGCTGCTGCGGCGCGGAGGGTCCAGGGAGTCCGGTGAGGGGGGTGCCTGGGGCCGGATGGCGGCCCTGGTGATGCGGCGCGCTCCGGTCTTCGCCGTGGCCACCACCGTCGGCCTGGTGCTCCTCGGACTGCCGTTCCTGGGCGTGAAGTTCGGCACGGCGGACGACCGCCAGCTGCCCTCGGGCGCCGAGTCCCATGTGGTGCAGCAGCACATCCGGGACGGGTTCCCGGGCAGCCCCGGCGGCGGTCTTGAGGTGCTCGCCGAGGGACAGGCGACCCAGACGCAGTACGCCGCTTACAAGGACCGGATCGCCGCGCTGCCCGAGGTGCTGCGGGTGGACGGACCGCTGGTGAAGGGCGACAAGGCGTACTTCGCGGTGCAGCCGAAGGGCGAGGCAGTGGACTCCGGCGCCCAGCGGCTGGTGGGCGAACTGCGCAACACCCCCGCCCCGTTCGACACCTCGGTGACGGGCACGGCGGCGGTCCTGGTCGACAGCAAGCATGCGATAGCCGACCGGCTGCCCTGGGCGGCGGGCTTCATCGCCGCGGTCACCCTGCTCCTGGTCTTCCTGCTGACCGGAAGCGTGCTGATCCCGGTCCAGGCGGTCCTGCTCAACGCCCTGAGCCTGACGGCAATGTTCGGCGCGGTGGTGTGGGTCTTCCAGGACGGTCATCTCTCGGGCCTGCTCGGCTTCACCAGCCCGGGCTCGATCGAGACGACCCTGCCGGTCCTGATGTTCTGCGTGGCCTTCGGCCTCTCCATGGACTACGGCGTGTTCCTGCTGTCCCGCATCAAGGAGGAGTACGACCGCACGGGCGACCATCGCGAGGCGGTGCGCTTCGGACTGCAGCGCACCGGCGGGCTGATCACCGCGGCGGCGGTCATCCTGGCCGTGGTGATGGTCGCGATCGGGACCTCCCGGGTCACCAACACCAAGATGCTCGGCCTGGGCATCGCGCTCGCGGTCCTGATGGACGCGATGGTCGTCCGCAGCCTGCTGGTCCCGGCGGTGATGCGGCTGACCGGCCGTGCCACCTGGTGGGCCCCGGCGCCGCTGCGGCGCTTCCACCAACGGTTCGGGCTGCGCGAGGAGGAGCCCGCGGCCGCCGTCGAGGAGAAGGAGGCGGACAGGGACCGGGACAAGGCCGGGGCGCGCGGCTAGCGTTCCGCCGGAGAGATGATCTCCAGGGGTACTGGCGGTCGCGGACACGGTCGGAGGGTGCGGTCCTATGCGTGCGGTGGTGTTCGAGCGGTTCGGGGAGCCGGCCGAGGTGCGCGAGATGGCGGACCCCGAGCCGTCCGGGCACGGGGTCGTGGTGCGGGTCGAGGCGACGGGGCTCTGCCGCAGCGACTGGCACGGCTGGATGGGGCACGACCCGGACATCAGCCTGCCGCATGTGCCCGGGCACGAACTCGCCGGTGTCGTCGAGGAAGTGGGCGCCCGGGTGACCCGCTGGCGGCCCGGCGACCGCGTCACGGTGCCCTTCGTCTGTGCCTGCGGCAGCTGTCCGTCCTGTGCGGCGGGCGACCAGCAGGTGTGCGAGCGGCAGACACAGCCGGGGTTCACGCACTGGGGGTCCTTCGCCCAGTACGTGGCGTTGGAACACGCGGATGTCAATCTGGTGGCGGTGCCGGAGGAGATGTCGTTCCGGACGGCTGCGGGGCTGGGGTGCCGGTTCGCCACGGCGTTCCGCGCGGTCGTCCAGCAGGGCCGGGCGGCGGCGGGGGAGTGGGTCGCCGTGCACGGCTGCGGCGGTGTCGGCCTGTCGGCGGTGATGATCGCAGCGGCATCGGGAGCGAGAGTCGTGGCCGTCGACGTATCACCCCGGGCCCTGGATCTGGCCCGGAAGTTCGGGGCGGCGGAGTGCGTGGACGCGACGCGCACCGAGGACACGTCGGAGGCGGTCCGCACGCTCACCGGCGGTGGCGCCCACGTCTCCCTCGACGCACTCGGCTCCCCGGCGACCTGTGCCGCGTCGGTGAACGGTCTGCGCCGCCGGGGCCGGCATGTCCAGGTGGGCCTGCTGCCGTCACCGACCGGTACCACCCCGGTCCCGATGTCCAGAGTGATCGCGCTGGAGCTGGAGATCCTCGGCAGCCACGGCATGGCGGCTCACACCTACCCGCCCATGCTGGAACTGGTCCGCTCGGGCGCCCTGCGCCCCGACCTCCTGGTGACCTCGACGATCCCGCTGGACGCGGCCCCGGACGCACTGACGGCCATGGGAACTGCCCCGGGCCAGGGAGTCACAGTCATCGAACCGTGGAGCTGAGACGACCGATCTCCGGAGACCGGCCGCGACGGACGACGTGACAACGTGCGAGTGGCCCACCCCGGTCGGGGACGGGCCACTTGAACGGGTCACTTGAACGGGCCACTTGGCGGGAGAGGAGAGGCGTTCAGGACTCTCCCCGGCTGCGGTTGCGGGGGCGGGAGGCCACCCAGGCTCGGACGGTGTCGGCGTACCAGTAGGGTTTTCCGCCCTCCACATGGTCGGGAGGAGGAAGCAGTCCGTGCTTGCGGTACGACCTCACGGTGTCCGGCTGCACCCGGATGTGCGCGGCGATCTCCTTGTACGACCACAGCCGACGGTCGGTCATCAGTAGCACCTCCCTGCGCGCACCGCGGCGGCGGCCGGGGGAAGGCCGTCGGGGGAGCCGGGCGCTGCGCTGGCGATCACAAAGCCTGTGATCTGTCAACGACACGCAGCGCGCCGGGACAGGGCCTGTGGAACGGGTGTGACGGATGACCCGCATACACGGGACATCTGTGACAGTGAGGTGTTCTTTGTGACACGGATGATGAATTCGCCGGGGGCGGCCTGCCGGCCTGCCGCAGCCGGCCTGCCTGCAGCGGAACAGGGACGGCCCAGGGGGCGCCCACCGAGTGGGCGCCCCCTGGGCCGCGAACAAGGAGGAGATGTGCGTGAGCAGCGGCTCGGCCGTGGGGGGGGCGGGGGGCCCGCCCCCCCCCCCCCGCCCCGGGGGATTGGGCCGCGGCCCCCACGGTCAGGGAGTGGCGCGCCCCCCGCACCGCCCGAAAATACACCCCAGGCGCCGGGGCC
>NZ_JBEOZU010000108.1:0-27385 GCF_040298185.1 Streptomyces sp. NPDC001634
GCCCGCTCCGAGCGCGAGCCGCGCACCCCCGACGACGCCAAGGCCCGGGCCGCCCGTTTCAGCAGCTTCCGCCAGGCGGTGCGCGGCGCGATGCCGGACCAGGCCGCGGTCCAGGGCACGACGACCGAACCGGAAGCGGACACCACCGGGCCCGAGCCCGAAGCCGTACGGGAGCCGGCCCCCGACCGCCTCGTACGGGAAACACCGGGGCCGGCACCGGCCCCCTCCGCACCCGAACCGGCCGCCACCCCCTCGCACCCGGAAGGCAACACCACTTCATGACCGGCACCACGACCGCCGACGAGAAGCTCACCTGGCTCCTCGAGGGCCTGCTGGAGCGCACCCCGGGTGCCCGGCACGCGCTCGTGCTGTCCCGGGACGGGCTGAAGCTGTGCCGTACTCCGGAACTCTCCGTCGACCAGGCCGACCAGCTCGCCGCGATCGCCGCCGGCATCCAGTCGCTGTCCCACGGCGCGTCCGTGGAGTTCGGCGACGGCAGCGGGGGCGTGCGCTCGGCGATGGCCGAGTTCTACGGCGGGGTCCTGTTCATCGTGGAGGCGGGCGAGGGCGCCCACCTCGCCCTGGTCACCGCCGAGGACGCCGACGCGGGGCTCGTCGGGCACAACATGTGCGAACTCGTGGAACGGCTCGGCGAACACCTGACCGCGCAGCCGCGTACGTCATGAGCCGCCCCGGCAGGGACGACGCGCCCGACCGGCTCTACACCCTCACGGGAGGGCGCAGCCGGTCCGACTCGGCGGCCCGGTTCGACCTGGTGACGCTGGTGGTCGCCGAGTGCGATCCGGTGCCGGGCATGCAGTCGGAACATGCCGCGATCCTGCGGATGTGCGACCGGCCGACGGCGGTCGTGGAGATCGCCGCCGAACTGCGGCTCCCGGTGAGCATCACGAAGATCCTGCTCTCCGACCTCCTCGCGGCGGGCCGTATCAGCGCCCGCCACCCCCGCACCGCCGCACTTCCCGATCCCGACATCCTGGACAAGGTGCTCGTTGGACTCCGAAACCTCTGACAGAGAGACCCCCGAAACCCGCACTCCGCTGGGTACCCAGGCCGAGAACGGCCTGAAGATCGTGGTCGTCGGCGGCTTCGGCGTCGGCAAGACAACCCTGGTCCGCTCGGTGAGCGAGATCCGCCCGCTCGGCACCGAGGAGACGATGACCCGGGCGGGCGAGACGGTCGACGACGTGAGCGGGGTGCGCGAGAAGGCCGCGACGACCGTCGCGTTCGACTTCGGCCGCATCACGCTGGACGCCCACAACGTGCTGTACCTGTTCGGCGCGCCGGGACAGGAACGGTTCTGGTTCCTGTGGGACCGGCACTTCTCCGGCACGCTCGGAGCGGTCGTCCTCGTCGACACCCGGCGCATCGACGACTCCTTCTGGGCCATCGACCGCCTGGAACGCCACGGCATGCCGTTCATCGTCGCCTGCAACGACTTCGGCGGCCCCCGCCACACGCCCGACGAGGTCCGCGCCGCCCTCGACCTCGACCCGCACATCCCGCTGCTCGACTGCGACGCGCGCTCGCGCGAGTCCGGCAAGCGGGTCCTGATCACGCTGATCGAGCACGTGCGGCACCGCCACGCCGCGCAGACCCCCCTATCCGAACAGGAGCTGGTGTGACCCCCGCCCCCGTGCCCCTGAGCGGGCCGCGGTTCCAGACCGAACCCGCCGCGCTGTACCGGGAGATACGGCGCGAGCACGGTGCCGTGGCACCGGTCGTGCTCGACGGCGACGTACCGGCCTGGCTCGTGCTCGGCTACCGCGAACTGCACCAGGTGACCGGCGATCCGGTGCTGTTCAGCCGCGACTCCGACCTGTGGAACCAGTGGGACAACATCCCCGACGACTGGCCGCTGCTGCCGATGATCGGCCGCAAGCAGCCGTCGATCCTCTACACCGTCGGCGAACGCCACCGCGAGCGCGCAGGGATGATCAGCGACGCGCTGGAGGCCGTCGACCCCTTCGAACTGCGCGGCCACGCCGAGCGGTTCGCCGACGAGCTGATCGACAAGGTGTGCGGCAAGGGCGAGGCGGACCTCGTCGCGGACTACGCGACGCTGCTGCCCGTACGCGTCCTCGCGATCCTCTTCGGCTTCGCGGAGGAGCAGGGCCCCGGTCTGGTCACCGCCCTCAACGACATGATCGACGGGCGGGAACGGGCGATCGCGGGCCAGACGCATCTGGCCGGCTCCATGGCCGAGTTGCTGGCCGCCCGGAAGGCGTATCCGGCGGACGACGTGGTCTCGCGGATGCTCGCGGACAAGAGCGGCTTCACCGACGAGGAGATCATCCAGGACCTGATGGTGATGATGGCGGCGGGCCACCAGCCGACCGCGGACTGGATCGGCAACTCGCTGCGGCTGATGCTGACCGACACCCGCTTCGCCGCCTCCCTCTTCGGCGGGCGCAACAGCGTCGCCGAGGCCATGAACGAGGTCCTGTGGGAGGACACGCCCACGCAGAACGTGGCCGGCCGCTGGGCCTCCCGCGACACCCGCCTGGGCGGTCGGCACATCCGCGCCGGCGACCTGCTGCTGCTCGGCCTCCAGGGCGCCAACAACGACCCCCAGGTGCGCACCGACGGCTCCGCGCTGACCGGCGGCAACAACGCGCACTTCTCCTTCGGCCACGGCGAGCACCGCTGCCCGTTCCCGGCGCAGGAGGTGGCGGAGGTGATCGCCCGGACGGGCATCGAGGTGGTCCTCGACCGGCTGCCGGACATCGATCTCGCCGTACCCGCCGAGGAGTTGACGCGCCGCCCCTCGCCGTGGCTGCGGGGTCTGACGGCACTGCCGGTGAGGTTTGCCCCCACTCCCTCGATCGGAAGCCCTTCCGCATGACCACTACCGACGTACCCCCCATCGCGCTGGACCCCTTCGTCTCCGACCTCGACGCCGAGAGTGCCCGGCTGCGGGAGGCGGGACCGCTCGCCGCCGTGGTCCTGCCCGGCGGCGTTCCCATGTGGGCGGTCACGCACCACGCCGAGGCCAGGCAGCTGCTGACGGACCCCCGGCTGGTGAAGGACATCAACGTCTGGGGCGCCTGGCAGCGCGGCGAGATCGCCCCCGACTGGCCGCTGATCGGCCTCGCCAACCCGGGCCGTTCCATGCTCACCGTGGACGGGGCCGACCACCGCCGACTGCGCACGCTCGTCGCCCAGGCGCTGACGCCACGACGGGTGGAGGAGATGCGGGAGCGGATCACCAAGCTGACGGAGGGTCTGCTGGACCGGCTGCCCACCGACGGCGGTGTGGTCGACCTCAAGGCGGAGTTCGCGTATCCGCTGCCCATGTACGTCATCGCGGACCTGATGGGCATCGAGGAGTCCCGTCTGCCGCGTCTGAAGGAGCTGTTCGAGAAGTTCTTCTCGACGCAGACCCCGCCTCAGGAGGTCATCGCGACGCTCACCGAGCTCGCGGGGATCATGGCGGACACGGTGGCGGCGAAGCGCGCCGCGCCGGGCGACGACCTCACCTCCGCGCTCATCCAGGCCTCCGAGAACGGCGACCACCTCACCGACGAGGAGATCGTCTCCACGCTCCAGCTGATGGTGGCGGCGGGCCACGAGACGACGATCTCACTGATCGTCAACGCCGTGGTCAACCTGTCGACGCACCCCGGGCAGCGGGACCTGGTCCTGAGCGGGCAGGCGGAGTGGTCTGCGGTGGTCGAGGAGACACTTCGCTACTCCACCCCCACCTCCCATGTCCTGATCCGCTTCGCGACGGAGGACGTCCCGGTCGGCGACAAGGTGATCCCCGCGGGTGACGCGCTGATCGTGTCGTACGGAGCGATAGGCCGGGACGAGAAGGCGCACGGCCCGAGCGCGGGCGACTTCGACATCACCCGTGAAACAAAGAACCGGCACATCTCCTTCGGCCACGGCCCGCATGTGTGCCCCGGGGCCGCCCTGTCCCGTCTGGAGGCGGCGGTGGCGCTCCCGGCCCTCTACGCCCGCTTCCCGCAACTGGACCTGGCCGTCCCGGCGAGCGAGCTGCGCAACAAGCCGGTGGTGACGCAGAACGATCTCTTCGAGCTGCCGGTACGTCTGACCTCGTAAGACACCGCGTGCCGTCGCGGCTCCCGGGTCCCGGGCACTCGTAGATCCTCACAAGTCCACGAGCCGGAGAACGTCGTCTCATCGAACGGACACGTTTCCGTCCCGTTTCACCGAAGGGATACCCTCCGGCTCGTGGCTGATATCCAGATTCCTGCTGACATCAAGCCCGCGGATGGTCGTTTCGGCGCGGGTCCCTCCAAGGTACGGGTCGAGGCGCTGGACGCCCTCGCCGCCACGGGTAGCTCCCTGCTTGGCACATCCCACCGCCAGGCCCCCGTCAAGAACCTCGTCGGCAAGGTCCGCGAGGGTATCGGCGAGCTGTTCCAGCTCCCCGACGGCTACGAGGTCATCCTCGGCAACGGCGGCTCCACCGCGTTCTGGGACATCGCGACCCACGGTCTGATCGAGAACAAGTCGCAGCACCTCAGCTTCGGCGAGTTCTCCTCCAAGTTCGCCAAGGCCGCGAAGCTCGCCCCGTGGCTCGCCGAGCCCACCGTCATCTCCAGCGACCCCGGCACGCACCCCGAGCCGGAGGCCGAGGCGGGCGTCGACGTCTACGCCTTCACGCACAACGAGACGTCGACGGGTGTCGCGATGCCGATCAAGCGCGTCGCGGGCGCGGACTCCGGGTCCCTGGTCCTCGTGGACGCCACCTCCGGCGCCGGCGGCCTCCCGGTCGACATCGCCGAGACCGACGTCTACTACTTCGCCCCGCAGAAGTCCTTCGCCTCCGACGGCGGCCTGTGGATCGGCGTCTTCTCGCCGGCCGCGATCGAGCGCGCCGAGCGTATCCACGCCTCCGGCCGCCACGTCCCGGAGTTCTTCAGCCTTCCCACGGCGATCGACAACTCCCGCAAGAACCAGACGTACAACACCCCGGCCCTCGCCACGCTGTTCCTGCTCAACGAGCAGCTGGAGTGGCTCAACGGCCAGGGCGGCCTGGACTGGTCGGTCCGCCGCACCGCCACCTCCGCCCGGGCGCTGTACGGCTGGGCCGAGGACGTCAAGTTCGCGACCCCGTTCGTCGCCGACCCGGCCAAGCGTTCGCAGGTCATCGGCACGATCGACTTCTCGGACGAGGTCGACGCCGCCGCCGTCGCCAAGGTCCTGCGCGCCAACGGCATCGTGGACACCGAGCCCTACCGCAAGCTCGGCCGCAACCAGCTCCGTATCGCGATGTTCCCGGCGATCGACCCGGCGGACATCGAGGCGCTGACGAAGTGCATCGACTACGTGATCGAGAAGCTCTGATCTTCGCACGAGCACGAGCGAAGGGGCGCCCGGTGACCGCCGGGCGCCCCTTCGCTACGTGCCTGACGATGTCGACCGGCATGCAGGCCTCGCGAGGCCGTTCCCTCGGCGCCGCCAGGGGTACCTTCGAGGTGTCGAGACTCGAAGGGCTCCACGATGCCATACGCGGACGGCACATCGGGCGAGCGGATCGGGCAGCGCATCGCCGAAGCTCGTAAGGCGCGCGGCCTGACACAGTTGCAGCTCGCTCAGCGCATCCCCTGCTGGAAATCCTTGATCGCGCAGGTGGAGCGTGGCCATAAACCCGCCACGTCCTCGCTCACCGCCGGCGCCGCCCGCGCGTTGGGGGTCCGCCTGGAACAGCTCACCATGGAAACCCGCAGGTCGGAAAGGTGCTCCAGGAATACCCGGCGTACAGCCCGACTCGTCTGCCGGCAGGGCCCTGATCTGGGCTCTTATCCTGGTCGGGGTCCTTTTCCGTGTCTGGGCCCTGCTGGGGATACGGCTTCGCCTACGCGCTGTGTACGGCGCTGAGGGCGCCCCCTCTGACAGGGAGCGCCCTCAGCCTGTCATCCGCGTCAGCCGACGCTGCCGTACTCCACAGGGAAGTCCGGGGGCCAGGGCTGGGTGAAGTCGAACAGGGACGGGTCCTCGAACTTGCGGTTCGCCTCGCGCCATGCGGGTTCGGCGGAGACGACGAAGCTGTTCCCGCCCGGTTCGATCATCCAGGTGAAGCCCGCATCCTCCGCCGGGAGGTCATGGCGCTCCTTCAGTACCGCGAACTCCGCCTCCGACGCCCGGCGGACGTGGATCCCCTTCTCGTAGATGGGCTTGAGCAGCATGAGCTCCACATGCCCGAAGTACACCTCGACGCGGGTGTCCGTTCCGTCGATGGCGGTGGCGTCGCTGCGCAGCAGCAGCTGCCGGTGCGACGCCGCGAAGCTGACCACCCGGAACAGACGTCCCTCTCGTACGAAATCCGGCATTCTCTGTGTTCTTCCTGTCTTCGGGGTCTTCGGGGTCTTCGGGGTCTTCGGGGTCTTCGGGGTCTTCGGGGTCTTCCGGTCACTGGGCCCAGTCCGGCTTCGGCATGTCTTTGACAAGGCTCGGGGCCTTGTCACCCGGCTTTGTGAAGTACCAGTCGACGGCGTCGAAGTCCCGGCGTCCAAGGATCACCTTGAGACGCAGCGTCGCCACTTCCCACGCGGTGCCGTTGTTGCTTCCTGGCGTGGCCACCGCCCGCCAGTCGCCGCCCACCAAGGGCTTCCCGCGCTCGACGAGCTTGTTCAGGGCTTCCGCGGCGGTCTTCGCGTCCGGAACACCGTCCAGCGAAATGCTCAACTTCACCGACTTATTGTCCAGCGCCTTCTCGACGCCGGCCATCCAGATCGGACGCCCGTCACCGTTGGGGGCCGGCTTGCCGAGCAGTTTGTTGTTGAACGTCCGTGCCCCCGGGCCGCTCAGGCCGCCGGTACCGCCCAGAGTCTCCGTGGCCAGCCTGTCGGAGTACGGATTGATCCCCAGAACGATGTGGTCGCCGTCCTTGACGAGCTCATTGAGGATTTGCTCGAGGCACTCGTTGTGCACCAGGACCGGCGTCGACCCCGTGTACACGTAGTACGTGTGGTTCCGCGCGACCTCGAAGTTGAAGACCTCGACGGAACCCTTGACGACCGTGGTGCCGAGGACTTGTGTGGAGCCGCCGTCCCGCGCCTCAAGGGTGTCTCCGGCGCGCAGTTCGCCGGCCTCGACCCAACCCCGGTCACGTACCCAGAAGCGGTGCGAGTCGGTGGCTTCGACCTGGCCGTCGGCGGTTCTGATCCGGACCAGGGAGTCGACGGTGTGGCGGAACAGGTTCAACACCGGCTGCAGGGACTTCTTGCCGGTGACCTGGTCCTGCGACCAGACCCGGTCGCCGACCTTGATGTCCTCGATGGACTTGGGACCGCTTTCCGTCGCCACCTTGGTGCCGGCCGGGAAGCACCTGGTCATCGCGAGCTTCGCGGTGATTCCCTCGATGGCGGCTTCGGTGAGGCCGGCGGTGCGCAGGGCCTTCCACGCGTCGTCGATGGCGATGCCGGTTCTCATGGCGGCGTCGAAAGCCGTCACTGCGTCCTTGATGGCCTTGATGGCGACGTTGCCGAAGACGAGGGTGGCAATGTCGAAGACTGCCCATCCGCAGTTGCCGAGGGTTCCGCCGCCACCTGTGGTGATTCTGTCCCAGCAGCCGGTGAAGTCTTCGGTGAGGGCCTTGATGAATCCCTTGGCGACGGCGTCGTTGAACTCCTGCGGAGTGATCGTGTAGGTGACCTTCTGGGTCTGAGGCTTCAGCTCCAGGCTGTGGAGGAACAGGGTTTCGGACGGGGGGCATCCGGACTGCACATCCGGGATGTCCTTGGCCGTGCACAGGTAGAGGTCGACGAACGGCTTGGCGGTGATGTTCGCGGTGATGACGCAGTCACCGACGTGGACGATGGGGTTGCAGTTTTCCTTGTGCAGGATTTCCGGGTCGCCGACGGGCTCCATCCGCGTCTTGTAGAAGACCCCCCCTTCGCCGGCAGCGCCGTTCTCGATCTGGTCGTTGCGGCTCTTGGTCTCTGTTCGCCGGGCTGTCTCCTGGGCTTCCTTGGCGTACGCGTCGGCGTCCTTCGCCGCCTGTTCCGCCTCCGTTGCCGCCGCATCAGCGCGGTCGGCCGCCGCACGGGCGTCCTTGGCGTCCTGTTCGGCCTGGGTGGCTGCGGAACGGGCGGCCTCGGCGTCGAGTGCGGCCGCGTCGGCCGAATCGCGGGCGTCCTTGGCGTAGCCCTCGGCGTTGCCGGCCGCCCTGTCGGCGGCTGCTGCGTCGTCGACTGCCTGGTTGTCGTACTCGATGGTGCGGGCCAGTGACGCCTGCGCCGCCGCCGCTGCCTTGGCGGCGTCGGCCGCGTAGCCGAGGGCCTCCTTGGAGTAGGTGCGGGCGTCGGCGGCGTACTTGGCGGCGTTCGCCGCGTGCTGGTACGCCTCCTTGGCGTCGCCCTTGGCCTGGTCGGCGAGGTTCTTGGCGGCGTCGGCCTCGGCGGCGGCGTTCGTGGCGTGCGCGTCGGCAACGGCCTGCTGCTGCTCGGCGATCGTCTTCGACGCCTGACCGGTCAGCACGACCAGGCCGGCGGTGGAATCGGTGTCGACGTACGGGGAGCCGAGCTGGACCGCGTCGTTGGCGGGGTTGGCGACCTGCCGGGCCGCTTCCCCTGCGTCCATGGCCGCCTGCGCGGTGACGTGGGCGTAGCCCGCGGCCTTGGCCGCGGCGGCGACCGCGTTGCCGGCTTCCTTGTTGGCGCCGTCGGCCTCGGTCTTGGCGTCCTTGGCGTGCTGCTCGGCCTCGTCGGCGAGCTTGACCGCGGTCTTGGCCTCGGTAGCGGCGTCCTGGGATGCCTTGATGGCGTCCGCGGCGGCGCTGGTGGCGGTCTTCACCGCCGCGTCCGCCTTGGCCTTGTCCGCCTGCGCGGCATCCGCGTCCGAACGGGCCCGCTTCGCCGCCGCCTCCGCGCGCGTCGCTGCCGCGTCCGCGTCGGCCGCGGCCTTCGTGGCGGCGTCGGCCTCCGAACGGGCCTTCCGTGCAGCCGCTTCGGCGGTGTCGGCCGCCGCGTCAGCGTCGTTGGCCGCGGCACGGGCCGCGTCGGCCGCATCGCCGGCGTCGAGAGAGTCGGCGTAGGCGTCCTTCGCGTCGGCCTTCGCGCGGGCCGCGTCCGCCTTCTGCTCGGCGTCCCACGCGTCGTCCCGCATGGCCTTGGCGTGGTCCTTCGCCGTGACCGCGTCGTCGCGCTTGCTGTCCGCGGTCTTCTCGGCGGCCTCGGCCTTGTCCTTGGCGTCCTTGGCCTTGGTCGCCTCGGAGTCCGCGTTCTTGCGGTGCTCGGCGGCCTCGGCCTGCTTGGCGGCGGCGTTCTCCTTCTCCGCCTTGGCCGTCTTCTCCTCGGCCTCCGCCGCGAGCCGCTTGGCGTGCGCGTCGGCGGCGGCCGCCTTCGCATCGCCCTCGGCCTTCACCGCGACGTCGAGCTTGGCCTCCGCGGTCTCCTTGTCCTTCTGGGCGTTGTCGCGGTGAATCCTGGCCGCATCCGCGGCCGCCTTTGCCTGTGCCTCCGCCGCCTCGGCGGCCTTCTTGCGGAACTCCGCCTTCGACTGCGCCGCCTGCGCCAGGGCGCGCTGCGCGATCGTCGCGCTGTCCCCGGCCGAGGCCCGGGTCGCGGCCTCGGCGGTCTCGCCGGCCTTCTCCAGCGCCTGGAGCGCGGCAGCCGCACCCTGGGTGACCTGGTCTTTCTGCAGGCCGACCAGCAGACCACGGCCCCGCGGGGCGCCGTTGGTGTCGGCGATGCCGTACGCCGCCTGGAGCGCGGTGTCCGATGCGGTCGCCGCCTTCTGGGCCGTCTCCAGCTGGGTCTTGAGGAGGGCGAGCTGCTTCTTCGCCTCCGACTGCGCGGCGGTGATGGCGGCCTTGGCCTTGTCCACATCGGCCTTTGCCGGTGCGCTGCCGGTGTGGGTCTTGGCGACGATCCTGAACTTCTGCGCGGCGGAGCCGTTGCACGTCGACAGCACGGCGTCCTTGCTGTTGTCGAACGTCGGCAGGTGCAGGCACTTCCCGGTCGCCGCGTTCACCAGGGGGCCCGCGCTGCGCACGTCGAACTTCCACTGCTGGGCCTTGGCGCTGCCGCAGTCCCGGATCTGGATCTTCGTGCCGTCGGCGCTGTTGCCGTTCAACACCTCGAGGCACTTGAAGGCGTTCGGGTTGACCAGGGTGTAGCCGCCGTCGTAGGAGCCCATCAGCTGCCACTTCTGGGAGGCTCCGCCATTGCACGTGTAGACCTGGACCGGGGTGCCGTTGGTCTTGCCGGCGCCCTGGACGTCGAGGCACTTGCCGGCAGCGCCCGGCACCTGGATTTCCAGCTGGCCGTCGCCGATCCAGCCGAGGCCGCCCTCGGTGTAGTAGTCCAGCCAGCGGGTGGAGTAGTCAGCGATCCATGACTGGCCGAGCATCTTGCCCAGGGCGAAGGTGCCGTCCCGCAGCGCCTTGGTGGCGGTACTGCCGGCAGAGAGGATCTGCTGCCGTTGCGTGGCCTGCGAGGTGATCTCCTGCTGCCACTCGCCGGACGCCTGCGCCACCTCCTTGCCGAGCACCCGGTCCGGGTCGATCGGGCTGTGCCAGGCGCACGAAGCGAAGCGAGCTTTCAAGTCCTCGACCGCGATGCGGAATTCCGGAGTGTCCGGCGCAGGCGCGGTCCTGGGGAAGCCGCCGGAGGCGAGGAAGATGCGGGCGTCGTCGTCGAACACCCGCGGAACGAACAACTCGTTCGGCACGGGGTCGCCGGAGTTCTTCTTCCAGAGCTTCCAGGCCTCCTGCTCCCCGCTCGTCCCACCGCTGGTGTACAGCGCGTCCCCGATGGCGAGGGCGGCCTTCTTGGTCTTGTCGTCCGCCTGCGGTGAGGGGTCGTAGAACGGGGACAGCAAGTCGACGGACTTGAAGTACGACTGGTAGAGCCAGGGAAGCAACCCCGTTTTGTCGAAGATCTTCTCCGCTTTGGGAGAGCCGGGGTAGTCGTCCAGGCCGCTGACGGTGTTCTTCCACGACAGGTCGGTGTCCTCGGCCTTCTTCACCCAGGCGTCGGAGTCGTCACTGTCCTTCTGCCATGCCTGAGCGAATGCACCCGTGCCGTAGGTGCGGTCCGCCTTCTGATGCAGTTGGTCCGCCGGCAGCGGCAGGGAGGTGTTGGCCAGGCTGTACAGGTTCGGCCCGCCTCTGCGCAGGCCGTCGGCCATCAGGCACTGGTCCAGGCGCAATTGCTCGGCGGCCTTGGTGTCGAACCCGTCGTACGAGTCGGCGACCGGGGTGGTGCGCGGATCACGGCCGGCGGTCGGCTCGGGGTGCACCGCCACGCCGGCGAGGAGAGCGAGGGCGGCAACCGGGACGACCGGAGTCGCCAGGCCCGCCATCCATCTGGGGCGTCTGCCTTGTTTCCGTGCAGGTCTACGCAACACGCGCATCCCTCTCTGTAGGGGGTGGCTGCTTCCGGCGCACTCCCAGGAGGGAAACGTCAGGCCCGCATGAATTCGGGACCTCATGTTGTATGGCGCTCCCCCCGTGGACGCGCCGATCACTCCGGGACGAGCGGACTGGTCAGGTCCTTCCAGGAGCGGGCGCCACCATAGACACGTCGGTGATCCGCTGGGCAAGGGCGTTGTCGCGCAGGGCAGTTACATCCGGTAACCGTGGCGCCTGTGTGGGAACTGGGTGAATGCCATGTGGAGCTTGAGGGAATCGCCCTACCGGCCACTTGCCGAACCGGCGGCCTTCCATACCCTCGGTCACCGTGAGATCAACATCACAGTCGGAATGAAGCCTTGAGCAAGCGACAGGCCTCGCCGTGCGAGGATCGGACTCTGCCGGTCGGCACTCAAGGCACCACCACCGCGGCCGGCCCTCTCCTTGGCGGAACTCGTCTGCCCCCTGGCTAGCGCGGATTCCGCCGGAGCAGCCGTTTCAGTACGAGGACGAGGGCCAGCCCGAGGGCGAGGACGAGGGCGCCGACCTTGTAGTCGGCGTTCAGGGGCGAGCCGCCGCCGGTTCCTGCCTGCGCGCTCCCCTTCCGGGAGGGCGACTTGGAGCTGTCGCTCTCCCTGTAGGGCACGCTCTCGGCCTGCACCGGGCTCTCGGCTCCCTCGCTCCCGTACAGCAATTTCGCCCCGTCGACGGTGTACGTGACCGACTCGCCCTGCCGCTGCAGGGGGACGTCGAGCCGCCCCTGGCGCTTGATCTTCCCGTCATTCCACTCGTACGCGATGCCGCCGAAGTAGCCGCGTACGGCGAGCTGCCGGCCGTCGGGCGAGAAGGCGGCGTCGGTGGCCCACAGGTCGATGGTGGCGCTGGGCCGGAAGACGTTCGTCCCCTTGGTGGACAGCCGGTCCGGGCCCTCGTACAGGTGCCCGCCGTCCTCCATCTTGTCGATGATGTAGACGCGCCCGGTCCTGGGGTGCACGACGAGGGACTCGGCGTCCCTGGGTCCGTCCGAGTACTTCACGACGTACTGGGTGGCGCGGATCGTCTGGTCCTTGAGCACCTTGGGCTCCGGCAGCCTGTAGATCCACACGTACGGCCACTTGCCGCCGAAGTTGTCCCCGATGTCACCGACGTAGATCTCGTTCCCCGGGCCGATGGAGATGGCCTCGACATCGCGGGGCCTGCCGACGCCGCTGAAGGTGACCGTGGCCACGGTCTCCCCCGTACGGCTGTCCACGGCGTAGATGTACGGACCGTCCCCGCTGTCGTTGTGGGTCCAGTAGATCCCCGGATGGAGACGCGAGGCGGCGAGCCCGCTGGACTCGGCGATCCGGGGGTCCTTGATGGTGAAGCCGCCGTCGTCGTCGGCGGACGCGGGCGCGGCGAGCGCACCGACGAGAAGGGCCCCGGAGAGGAACGCGAGCGATCGACGCATGCCCTCAAGCCTGCCATCCGCGGCTGTTGTTCCCGGCCCGGTGGATCCACGCGCCCGGGGCCGGGCGGGCGTGTCGATCCTCACACCGCCCCGCCCCATACGTCCCCCATGCGTCCCGGGCGGATCGTCCATGATGAGCGGATGCTTAGGTTCATGCCCGTGGGCGACTCCATGACGATCGGCAGCGCGGGCGAACACACATGGCGCTACCGGCTGTGGCAGCACCTGCGGACGGAGTACGGCGGCCCGTTCGCACTCGTCGGACCCCGCGAGACGCTGTACGACAAGGCGACGGACGCGCCGACGTCGTACGAGTACGCCGACCCGGACTTCCCGCGCGCCCATCTGGCGGGCTGGGGCGAGGGCTGGCTGCACATGGCCCCGCTGATCGCCGGGGCGGTACGGGAGTCACGGGCGGACGTGCTGCTGGTCTCGCTGGGCCTGATCGACCTGGGCTTCTACACGAACGCCGAACAGACGGCGGAGAACGTACGGAAGTTCGTGTCCGAGGCGCGAACCGCGAAACCGCGCATCCGCATGGTCCTGCTCCCCGTGATCCCCAACATCCGGGCGGAGGCGGACGCCTCGTTCGCGGCCCAGGTGACCTTGTTCAACGAACTCCTGGCGAAGGCGGTGGCGGACCTGGACGAACCCCGGTCGCCGCTCTTGCTGGCCTCGACCCCGGCGTCGTACGACATCCATCTCGACACGTACGACGGCACGCATCCGAACGCGAGCGGTGAGCACAAGATCGCGGAGGCGTTCGCGGGGGCGATGTATCAGGGGTGGGGGTTCGGACAACCGTACGCGGCCGGAACAAGTTGACCGAATACCGGCGTGCCGTGGTCACTGTGCGTATCGTTGTACTGCGCGGCTGCACCTGTCCGTGGGGCAGCCGGGGAGGAGCGCCACGATGACCGTCCTTGAAGACAGGATCGAGATGGCCGACGCCGACGCCAACACCGAGCGTTTGGACGAGTGGTTCGAGCGGCTTGAGCGTATGCCCGTCCCCGAAGGATTCAGGGTCGAGATCGTCGGGGGCAACGTCTACATGACACCGCAGCGGGACACTCACTGGGAGATCATCTTCGACATCGCACAGGCAGTCAGGGGCAGGTTCGGGCGGAAGACCAAGGTCTTCTCGGACGTCCGCATCGACTTCCCGGGGCACGAGAACGGCTTCTGCCCGGACGTTGCCATGCTCAGCGAGTCTGCCAAGAAGGACAACAAAGGCCGCTGGCGTTACCAGGACGTCGAGTTCGTCGCCGAGGTCATCTCCGAGGGCACAGCTCCCAACGACTACGGCCCGAAGAAATTCGCCTACGCTGACGCCGAGGTCCCCGTCTATGTCATCGCCGATCCCTACCAGGGCCGGTGCTACGTCTACACCGACCCCAAGGACGGTGACTACGAGAACAGGACGCCGGTGGACTTCGGCACCGACATCGACCTGACCGGCACAGTCGTCGACCTCGTCCTCAAAACAGACGACTTCCCGCGCGACTAGCCCCGCAACCGCTTGCCTAGAGCGCACTCCACACCGTTGGCTAGGCACTCATGAAGTACACGCAGCTCGGACGCACAGGACTCAAGGTCAGCCGGCTCGTTCTCGGGACCATGAACTTCGGCCCGCAGACCGGGGAGGCCGACAGCCACGCGATCATGGACGCGGCCCTGGAAGCAGGGATCAACTTCTTCGACACCGCCAACGTGTACGGCTGGGGCGAGAACAAGGGCCGTACCGAGAGCATCATCGGCGACTGGTTCGCCAAGGGCGGCGACCGGCGCGAGAAGGTCGTGCTCGCCACCAAGGTCTACGGCAACATGGCCCCGGACGGTGAGGCCTGGCCCAACCAGGACAAGCTCTCCGCGCTCAACATCCGCCGCGCGGTCGACGCCAGCCTCAAGCGGCTGCAGACCGACTACATCGACCTCTACCAGTTCCACCACGTCGACCGCAGGACTCCCTTCGAGGAGATCTGGCAGGCCATCGACGTCCTGGTGCAGCAGGGGAAGATCCTCTACGTCGGGTCCAGCAACTTCCCCGGGTACAAGATCGCCCAGGCCAACGAGATCGCCTCCCGCCGCCACGGCACGATCGGCCTCGTCAGCGAGCAGTGCCTCTACAACCTCGCCGAGCGACGCGCCGAGATGGAGGTCATTCCGGCCGCGCAGGACTACGGGCTCGGCGTCATCCCCTGGTCGCCGCTGCACGGTGGCCTGCTGGGCGGCGTCATCAAGAAGGAGGTCGAGGGCGGCCGCCGCGCCTCCGGCCGGTCCGCCGACGCCCTCGCGAACACCTCCGTCCGCGCGCAGATCCAGGCCTACGAGGACCTGCTCGACAAGCACGGGCTGGAACCCGGCGAGACGGCCCTCGCCTGGCTGCTGACCCGCCCCGGCATCACCGGCCCGATCGTCGGCCCGCGCACCGCCGAACAGCTGGAGTCGGCGCTGCGGGCGGTCGAACTGGAACTCCCGGAGGAGGTCCTGGCCGGCCTCGACGAGATCTTCCCGGGTCCCGGCCCTTCGCCGGAGGCCTTCGCCTGGTAGCGGCCGGGAGCTCCGGGGCGCGCCCGGGACGACAGACGTCGGAGCCGGGCCCCCTGAGCCGCCCCGAGGTCCGGGGGGCTTTCCGGTGGAGTGCGGAGCTCGGAACGGAGGTGTCTCGGCCGAGGCTGCGCCGCGCAATGCGTGTAAGGGGTGTAACGGGCGTCCCAGAGCGTTCGTCCGGCGGGTAGCCACGGGCCGAGTGAGCCACGACGCTCGACCGATGAGGCGGCGGGGCGCCCGGAGCGTTCGTCCGGCGGGCGGCCCGGTCTCGGCCGCGGTGGCGGGGCGGCGGCGCGGGGCTACCTGCCGACCGCCGCCGCCAGCGCCACCACCGCGAACATCAGCACAAGCACACCGGCCATGATCCGGTTACGGGTCTTCGGGTCCACACATCGAGACTAACCGGCCCCTGTCACCCGTTTGCGCCGAGCCCCCACCGCTCCACCGTCTCGTACCGCGGCTGCTCCCCCGGCACCCCCGACGTCGGCAGCCGGCTGCGGACGAGGGCCAGCTCGCCGACCGTCCACTCGCACCCCGCGAACGCGTTCAGCACCGTGACGTAGGGCCTGAAGTCGGCCGGCCCCCGGCCGCTGCGGGCCAGTGTCAGATGCGGACGGTAGCGGCGGTGCTCCCCCATCTCCAGGCCCGCCTTCCGCCCCGCGGACTCCGCGCGGTCCGCGAGCAGCTGCATCGTCCGAATGTCCCCCGACGCGCCCACCCACAGCGTCCGGCCCCCGAAGCGCCCGCCCCCGCACAGGGACAGCGGAAACGGCTCGGTGTGCCGGACGGCCCGCGCCAGCCGCTCCGACAGGTCCGGCACGACGTCCTCGGCCACCTCGCCGTAGAAGGCGAGCGTGAAGTGCCAGCCCGGCCGTTCCGTCCAGCGCAGCCCCTCCGCCCCGGGCACCCCCTCCAACTTGCGCACGATCGCAGCGAGTTCACGCATCGCGTCCTCGGGCGGCAGCACGGCGGCGAAAAGTCTCATGACGTCACCCTTCCAGGCAACGGATCCGTCGGCCACCGACAAACATGAGGGCATGCGGATACGGAAAGGCACCATCGACGACATCCCTGTCATCCTCGGTCTGCTCGACGGCGCGGTCGAGTGGCTCGTCTCCCGGGGACGCACCCGGCAGTGGGGCACCCGCCCCTGGTCCCAGCTGCCCCGGGGTGTGGCGACCGTGCACAAGTACGTGAGCACCGGCGACCCCTGGATCGCGGAGATCGACGGTGTCCCCGCCGGCACGCTCACCCTCACCGATGGGCCGGGCGACTACATCGCCCCGGTGGTCGAACCCGAGCGCTACGTCCATCTGCTCGCCGCCGACCACCGCTTCTCGGGCCGCGGCGTCGGCAGCGCACTGCTCGCCCACGCCGCCGAGGAGACCCGGCGCGCGGGCATCTCCCTGCTGCGGGTCGACTGCTACGCGGGGGACGACGGCAAGCTCGTCGCCTTCTACGAGCGCAACGGCTTCACCCGGGCGGAGGCCTTCACGGTCGGGGACGACCAGTGGCCGGGGCAGGTGCTGGAGCAGCGCGTGTGACACCGCGCACGGGCGCCCCGGACCGGCCCCGGGGCGCCCGTGCGACCGGTCACGCCGAGGCCGTCGCCGGCTGCTCCTGCTGCTCGCGCGGCACGAACCGCATCCGCGGATGCCCGTGCTGCCAGCCCACGGCCAGCCGCAGCCCGCCGGACCGCGCCAGGATCAGGCCGATGGTCACCGCCGCCGCGGCCGAGACCAGGCCGCCCGCCGCGAAGCCGACCCGGGCGCCGAACGTGTCCGTGATCCAGCCGACCACGGGCGCCCCCAGCGGCGTACCGCCCATGAAGACCATCATGAACAGGGCCATGACGCGGCCGCGCATCGCCGGGTCCGTGCCCATCTGGACGGCCGTGTTCGCGGTGACGTTCACCGTGAGGCCGAAGATCCCTATCGGGACCATGAGCAGGGAGAACAGCCACAGGGACGGGGCCCCGGCCGCCACGAGCTCCAGCGCGCCGAAGAGGGCCGCCGCCGCGATCAGCACGCGCAGCCGGGCCGTGCCGCGGCGGGCGGCGAGCAGCGCACCGGTCACCGAGCCGACCGCCATCAGGGTGTTGAAGAGGCTGTAGGCGCCGGCTCCCGCGTGGAAGACGTCGTCCGCGTACGCCGACAGCCAGACCGGGAAGTTGAAGCCGAAGGTGCCGATGAAGCCGACCAGGACGATGGGCCAGATCAGCTCGGGGTGTCCGGCGACATAGCGCAGGCCCTCGCGGAGCTGGCCCTTGCCGCGGGGGGCGCGCTCCACGACGTGCAGCTCCCGGGCACGCATCAGCAGCAGGCCGGCGATGGGGGCGAGGAACGACAGGCCGTTGAAGAGGAAGGCCCAGCCGGTGCCGACCCCGGTGATCAGGACGCCCGCGACCGCGGGGCCGACCAGGCGGGCGGACTGGAAGTTCGCCGAGTTCAGGCTGACCGCGTTCTGCAGCTGCCGGGGGCCGACCATCTCGGAGACGAAGGACTGCCTGGCCGGGTTGTCCACGACCGTGGCGAGACCGACGGCGAAGGCGGCGAGGTAGACGTGCCAGACCTGGACATGGCCGGAGAGGGTCAGAAAGGCGAGAATGAGGCCCGTGGCACCCATCGCCGCCTGCGTGACCAGCAGCGTCGGGCGCTTGCGGAGGCGGTCGACGAGGACGCCGCCGTACAGGCCGAACAGCAGCATCGGCAGGAACTGCAGCGCCGTGGTGACACCGACGGCGGTGGAGGAGCCGGTCAGGCTCAGCACCAGCCAGTCCTGGGCGATGCGCTGCATCCAGGTGCCCGTGTTGGAGACGACCTGGCCGAGAAAGAAGAGCCGGTAGTTCCGGACGCGCAGCGAACTGAACATCGAGGACTTGCGGGGCTCGGGCCGTTCGAGGGGTTCGGCGCTCGCGGGAGCGGTGGGGGTCCGGTGGTTGTCGTGGGCGGACGGGGAGTCGTGGGTGGCTGGTGCGGGGGCGGAAGCTGCTCCGGGTCCCGTACTCAAAGGGGTTCGCCTCCTTGCGATGACGGCTTCGTACGTACGCGGGTGGGAGCCGCGTCCATCACGGTGAGTGTCCGTCAGGACCGCTCACCGTGACAGTGCGCATCCGGGGCAGGCCCGCGTCCTCGCGGTGCACGTGCTGTCCCGGACGGTGCGCGTCTGCCACCGGCACGCACCCGTGGCCGCCGCACCCTGGCCCGGGTGCGCCGCTCTGCCACGGATGCGCCCCGGTCACAGATGCGCGAGCTTTTCCAGCACGGGGGCGGCGGCGCGGAGTTTCGCCCACTCGTCCTCGTCCAGGCCCTCGATCAGTCCGGCCAGCCATGCGTTGCGCTTGCGGCGGCTCTCCTCGAGCATCGCCTCGGCCCGCTCGGTCTGGGTGACCACCTTCTGGCGCCGGTCCTCGGGGTGCGGCTCCAGGCTGACCAGGCCCTTGCTCTCCAGCAGCGCCACGATGCGGGTCATCGACGGCGGCTGGACGTGCTCCTTGCGGGCAAGCTCGCCCGGTGTCGCGGAGCCGCAGCGGGCGAGGGTGCCGAGCACCGACATCTCGGTCGGGCTCAGCGACTCGTCGACCCGCTGGTGCTTGAGTCGGCGCGACAGGCGCATCACAGCGGAGCGGAGAGCGTTCACGGCGGCAGCGTCGTCGCCATGCTTCAGGTCAGCCATGCTCTTTAGGATAACTCATTACTTTCCCTAAAGACCACCTCGGCGCGCCGTCACCCGGGTGACTCCGGCCACTGCATGCCTCTGTTCACGGGGCTCGCCGCGAAACTCCCGAGCTGCGCGTATCACCCATATGAGTGATATGGCAGCGGAACGTGACACGCCACGCGCCCGGGTCCGGCAACCCTCGTAGGCATGGGGACCAGTGTGCTCAGCGTGCGGATAGACGGGGAGCTGCTCGACCGGCTCCGGGACCACGCCGCCAAAAGGGGAATGAGCGTCCAGGACTATGTCGTCCGGACGCTCATTCGGGATGACTTCGACGAGCGGTTCCAGACCGCCGTCGAGGAGACGGAGAGGTTCTACGGGGTCACCTGACCCCCGCAGAAGACCTTCCGCGGGGTCGGCACCCCCCGGCGGATCAGGTCAGGCCCAGCGCCGGCATCAGGTAGTAGAAGGCGAAGACCGCCGACACCACGTACATCGGCACCGGGACCTCACGGCCACGGCCCGCGGCGAGGCGCAGCACCACGAAGGTGATGAAGCCCATGCCGATGCCGTTCGTGATCGAGTACGTGAACGGCATCATCAGCATCGTCACGAAGGCAGGGATCGCGATCGTGTGGTCCGCCCAGTCGATCTCCCTGACCGAGTTGGACAGGATCAGGAAGCCGACCGCGACGAGCGCCGGGGTGGCCGCCTGCGACGGGACCATCGTGGCGACGGGGGTGAGGAAGAGGGCCGCCGCGAAGAGGGCGCCCGTGACGACGTTCGCGAAGCCCGTGCGCGCGCCCTCGCCGACGCCCGCCGTTGACTCCACGAAGCAGGTGGTGGCCGAGGAGGAGCTGACGCCGCCCGCCGCGACCGCGATGCCGTCGACGAAGAGGACCTTGTTGATGCCGGGCATGTTGCCCTCGGCGTCGGTCAGCTCGGCCTCGTCACTGATGCCCATGATCGTGCCCATCGCGTCGAAGAAGCACGACAGCAGGACGGTGAAGACGAAGAGGATGCCGGTCAGCACGCCGACCTTGCCGAAGCCGCCGAACAGGCTGACCTTGCCGATCAGGCCGAAGTCGGGACTGGCGACCGGGTTGCCGGGCCACTTCGGCACGGTCAGGCCCCAGGATGGGATCTTGGCGACCGAGTCGAGGACCAGCGCGAGGACCGTCATACCGACGATCGAGATCAGGATCGCGCCCGGCACCTTGCGGACGATCAGCGCGAAGGTGAGCAGCGTGCCGAGGATGAAGACCAGCACCGGCCAGCCGTTCAGGTGACCGTCGGTGCCGAGCTGGAGGGGCACCGTCGTCTGCGCGATGTCCGGGATGCGGGTGACGAAGCCGGAGTCGACGAGGCCGATCAGCATGATGAACAGGCCGATGCCGATCGAGATGCCCTTGCGCAGGCCGAGCGGCACGGCGTTCATCACGCGCTCGCGCAGACCGGTGGCGACCAGGAGCATCACCACGAAGCCGGCCAGGACGACCATACCCATCGCGTCCGGCCACGACATGCGCGGGGCGAGCTGGAGGGCGACGACCGTGTTCACGCCGAGACCGGCCGCGAGGGCGATCGGGACATTGCCGATCACGCCCATGAGCAGTGTGGTGAAGGCGGCGGTCACGGCGGTCGCGGTGACCAGCTGACCGTGGTCGAGGTGGTGCCCGTACATGTCCTTCGCGCTGCCGAGGATGATCGGGTTCAGCACGATGATGTACGCCATCGCGAAGAAGGTCGCGAAACCGCCGCGGATCTCGCGCGACAGCGTGCTGCCCCGCTCGGAGATCTTGAAGTAGCGGTCGAGGGCGCCGGACGGGGGCCGGGTGCCCGGCTGCTGCGGGGCGGGGACCTTGGCGGGGGCCGAGGTGGGCATGCGGGACCTCAATGGTGCGGGGGATCTTGAACAAAACGCGATCGAGTCTCGCCGTTGCTCGATCACCAACGGGTTTCCCCCATGTTTCCGTTGGTGTTTCGTACGAACATAAGCGGCCAGACTCAAACCGTTTCAGTATGAACATATGAGGCGCAGATCGCTATCTCCGCGCGTAGACCCTTGGTATACAAGGGCCCCCAGGGGTGCCGACGGCCCCATGCGATCCCCTCGTAAGCTGTGCGCATGGCGAAGTGGACCCCCAAGCACGAGGCGCCGGAGCCCCTTGAGGGCCCCGTGGTCGCCACCATCACCGGCGGCACGATCCTCTGGTTCGTCCTCTTCCTGGTCCAGCTCCCGTTCTACGGCTGGTTCGCCGACCACGGGCACACCTGGTGGCTGTTCACGTGCCTGGCCGGCGGAGGGCTCGGCTGCATCGGCGTCTGGTACGTGCGGAAGCGGGACGCGGCGATCAAACGAGCCGTCGCCAAGCAGTAGCCCGCGGTCCCTCCCGTACAACCGCTGCACGAGAGCCGTCCTCCCCTGGTCGGATCTTTGGGGCGCTCGGCGGGTGGAGGCGCATATCCGCACGTACCGTCGAATGCATGACGCACATCGACGCGGGCTCCGAACTCGATCCCGTGCACCCCGCCCCCATGCCGGTGCGGACACGTGGACTGTCCGCCGGGGAGGTGGCCGAGCGGGTCGCCCGCGGTGACGTCAACGACGTTCCCGTCCGCAGCAGCCGTTCCCTGGGCGAGATCGTCCGCGCGAACGTCTTCACCCGCTTCAACGCGATCATCGGTGTGCTCTGGCTGATCATGCTGTTCGTGGCGCCGTTCCAGGACAGCCTCTTCGGGTACGTGATCATCGCCAACACCGGCATCGGCATCATCCAGGAGTGGCGCGCCAAGAAGACCCTGGACTCGCTCGCGGTGATCGGTGAGGCGAGGCCGACGGTGCGCCGGGACGGCGTGGCAGCCCAGGTCGGCACGTCCGAGATCGTGCTGGACGACATCATCGAGGTGGGCCCCGGGGACAAGATCGTGGTCGACGGCGTCTGCGTCGAGACCGACGGGCTGGAGATCGACGAGTCACTGCTGACCGGCGAGGCCGACGCCGTCGTCAAACGGCCCGGGGCCCCGGTCATGTCCGGCAGCTTCGTCGTCGCGGGCGGTGGCGCCTTCCGGGCGACCAAGGTGGGGCGTGAGGCCTACGCCGCCCAGCTCGCCGAGGAGGCGACCCGCTTCACCCTCGTCCATTCCGAGCTGCGCTCCGGTATCTCCACGATCCTCAAGTACGTGACGTGGATGATGATCCCGACCGCGATAGGCCTGGTCATCAGCCAGCTGGTGGTCAAGCAGCACGGGTTCAAGGACTCCATAGCCCGTACGGTCGGCGGCATCGTGCCCATGGTCCCCGAGGGGCTGGTGCTGCTGACCTCCGTGGCCTTCGCCATCGGCGTCATACGGCTGGGGCGCAAACAGGTCCTCGTCCAGGAGCTGCCCGCCATCGAGGGGCTCGCCCGCGTCGACACCGTCTGCCTGGACAAGACGGGCACGCTCACCGAGGGCGGCATGGACGTCACCGAGCTGCGGCCACTCCAGGGCGCCGACGAGACGTACATACGGAAGGTGCTGGGCGCCCTCGGCGAATCGGATCCCCGCCCGAACGCCTCGCTCCGGGCGATCATCGACGCCTATCCGGACAGCGAGGACTGGCGGTGCAGCGAGGCGCTGCCCTTTTCCTCCGCCCGGAAATACAGCGGCGCGTCCTTCAGCGAGGGCAACGGCGAGATCAGTACATGGCTCCTCGGCGCCCCGGACGTGCTTCTGAACCCCGACGACCCGGCGCTGACCGAAACAGAGCGGCTCAACGAGCAGGGGCTGCGGGTGCTGCTGCTGGCCCGCGCCTCACGGGAGCTGGACGACCCCCGGGTCAAGGACGGTGCCCGGCCCGCCGCCCTGGTCGTGCTGGAGCAGCGGCTGCGCCCGGACGCCGCCGACACCCTGCGCTACTTCGCCGACCAGAACGTGCACGCCAAGGTGATCTCCGGCGACAACGCGGTGTCCGTGGGCGCGGTGGCCGGAAAGCTCGGCATCGCCGGCGAGGTCATGGATGCCCGCCGCCTTCCGCCGAACCAGGCGGAGATGGCGAAGTCGCTGGACAAGGGCACCGTGTTCGGACGGGTCACCCCGCAGCAGAAGCGGGACATGGTGGGTGCGCTGCAGTCGCGCGGGCACACGGTGGCGATGACGGGCGACGGGGTGAACGACGTGCTCGCCCTCAAGGACGCGGACATCGGCGTCTCGATGGGGTCGGGCTCGGAGGCCACCCGGGCCGTGGCCCAGATCGTGCTGCTGAACAACAGCTTCGCCACGCTGCCGTCGGTGGTCGGGGAGGGCCGGCGGGTGATCGGGAACATCACCCGGGTCGCCACGCTCTTCCTGGTGAAGACCGTGTACTCGGTGCTGCTGGCGGTGTTCGTGGTGTGCTGGCGGGTGGAGTACCCGTTCCTGCCCCGGCACCTGACGCTGCTGTCGACCCTGACGATCGGCGTCCCGGCCTTCTTCCTGGCGCTGGCCCCCAACAAGGAGCGGGCGAAACCCCACTTCGTACGGCGGGTGATGCGGTACTCGATCCCGGGCGGGGTCATGGCGGCGGTCGCCACCTTCATCACATATCTGGTGGCCCGCAACCACTACAGCGGGCCCGGCTCCCTGGACGCGGAGACCAGCGCGGCGACTCTCACGCTCTTCCTGATCTCCATGTGGGTGCTGGCGATCGTCGCGCGCCCCTACACCTTTTGGCGGATCGCCCTGGTGGCCGCGATGGGCGTGGCGTTCCTGGCGGTACTGATCGTGCCCCCGCTGCAGCACTTCTTCGCTCTGAAGCTGGTCGGGGTGACGATCCCGTGGATCGCGGTCGGCATCGCGGCGGTGGCGGCGGTCGCCCTGGAGTTCCTGTGGAAGTGGGTCGACCGCCGCTTTCCCGCATAGGGCCCTACACGGTGGGCCACATGCTCTTGCCGGCCGCCAGTCCGCCGTTGCCGTCGCCCGCGTACCAGCGAAGGTCACCGTTGGTCAACAGGACGGCGAGATCGGCCTTGCCGTCGCCGTTGAAGTCGCCGCCCATCAGCACGCGGATGCTGTGCCAGGTCTTGTCGGGCCACATCGAACGGGCCTTGTCGAAGGTTCCGTCGGCCTTGCCCAGGTAGAGGCGCAGGGAATTGTCGGAGCCGACTGCGGCGATGTCGTCACGGCCGTCACCGTTGAAGTCACCCGTGGCGATGTGTTGCATCTTCCAGGTCTTGTCCGGCCACATCACCTTCTTCTGGTTCACCAGGTTGCCGGCCGCGTCCCTCTTGTACGTGTACAGGGACCCGTCGGGCCACTGGAACAGGAGCGTGTCGCGTCCCGGAGTCGCGCTGTGGAGGGTGGCGACGGGCAGGCCGTCCTTCCACGTGGCGTCCGTCCAGAGCTTCTCCCGCGTCCACAGGTTCTGGACCCAGGAGCGCCTCTGGCCGAGGTAGAGGTCGCCGTCGTCCTCGACGGTGACCACCTCGAGCCCGGCGCCCTCCTTGAAGTCGCCTGCGACGATCTGCTTCTGGTTGGGGCGGCCGAGGCCGGGCAGGAAGGTGCCGTATTCCAGCGTGCCGTCGGGACGGCCGTAGAAGACGTGGGCGGGACCGCGGTTCAGGACGACCGCGATGTCCGTGCGCCCGTCACCGTTGAAGTCGGCTGCCGTCATGGCGTCGGTGACGTACTTCTGCCGGGTCTTCAGCCGGACCTTCTGCACCCAGTCCGCGATGTCGTCGACCCGGGTGGCGACGGCCCCGGTGCGGGTCTCCTCGGAGCCGAAGCAGCCGCCGCCCCAGGAGGCGTCGACCACGCCGATCACGTTGCCCTTGGCGTTGAGGACCGGGCCGCCGGCGTCACCCTTGCACAGGGCGCCACCACCGTTGCTCGGGGAGATCGCCAGGGTCGAGTTGTTGACGGTGTCCACGCCGAAGGAGCCGGTGTGCGCCTGTACGGGGGCCCACTCGTCCTTGGTTCGACCGAATCCGACGGCCCTGAGCTGGTCGCCCGGAACCGGGGCGACGCTGTCGACCTTGGCCTCGGCGATGTCGCGGAAGGGTCCGTCCAGCGGGTTGTCGATCGTGGTCGGGTCACCGATGCGCGCCATGACCAGATCGCGGTCGGGGTGCGGGACGAGTTCCAGGACCTTCTGCTTGACCAGCGCCGCCGCGTTGGGCCGGTTGCCGTCGGTGGTCACCACGGTGGTGTACGGAGGCTCGCCCGCGGGGATCTTGGATCCCTGCTGGGGGTCGGCCGCGAAGCAGCTGGCGGCGGTGAGCACCCACTGGGCATCGACCAGGGTGCCGGAGCAACTGCGTTCGTTGTCTGCGCCGTAGGCGATGTGGAGCTTCACCGTGAACTGGTCCGCTCCGTCGGCGACCTGGTCACCCACCACGGACTGCGCGGGAGGAGCGACCATAAGACCGGTCGTGAGACCGGCCGTCACGAATCCGGTGACCCACACCATGCGCGCCCTGCGCGGACGTGCGTATATCACGTTTCCCCCGAATCATGGGTTTGCTTTCTGCATTCTGCGAACGCAGAAGAAATGGTCGGACCCGTACGCGTCATGGCGCACGGAGCATGTGCGAATGGCACAGAGGAATGCTGCGGACAGGTCTTTACGCAGCAAAGGCGAGTTCGACGGATCAGCCGGTCACTCGGAGTTCGACGAGAACCGACCGGGCGCCTCCGACGGTCCCTTCACCGACGGACTCGAATCCGTCCTTGGCCACGTCGACCGTCGTGGTCCGGCCATTGGCGGTGAGGTCGGCCTGCACCGGGTGGTCGGCGGCCTCCACCGCGAAGACCCGGGGAAGTTCCAGAGTGAGACTGCCCGTCCTGCCGAGGACCTTGAAGCAGTAGGTTCCCGCGCGGCCGACGGAGTCGTCCTTGACGGTGAGCACCCGGATCTGCCGGGCGGCCTGGTCACAGTCGGCCAGCAGGATGTGCCCGTCACCCTTCTTCAGCTTGATTCCCTTGTCGGCCAGAATCCGGTCAGCCCCCGGGTAGTTGTAGTCCTCGACGGCACTGGGCGGGGTGGAAGCGGACGGCGGATTCGCCGGATCGTCGGCGGATGCGACGGTAACTCCCGCCAGTGTGACGAAGGTCGCCGCGATTCCGGAAACGACAAGATTTCGGGCACGGAAAGGCACCGAAGAGTCCCCCCTCAGGCGCGGCTCCTCGCATCGAGAGCCCCCGCCATGATGCGAACAAACTGTAAAGGTCGCATATAAGCTAGGTCATGGCTGTGTGCGCGTCAAATAAGCCTGGAGCAGCGGGTCGTGAGCTGCCCGGACGACTGCGCTCCCCTCCATCGGTTGCACGCACACCACCTCCCATTCGACCTTGACGGACCATCAGGTCGACCAACTCATCTGCGAAACGGGGTTTTGTGAGATACCGTCTGCATGCAAAAGGCGGGAGCCCAGGGCTGTCCAGAACCGTACGGGCGCTGAGCCTGGGCCTGCTGCCCATGGCGATCGCCGCCGGACTGCTCGGCCCCGCCCCTGCCGTGGCCGACGACTCCCCCGCACCATCGGGGAGTTCGGAGTCCACCGAGCTCTCGGACCGAGGGCGGGCCGTGGCGTTGTGGAAGTCCGGCGGGCCCGGTCTCAGGGCCGCCGCGGAAGTCGCCCTCACGGGCAGCGACGACGACGTCAGGCACTTCCTCCACGATGTCGCTCCCGAGGCCGCCGACCAGGACGACCGCGTACAGACCGCGCAGATCGCGGGCATCGGCGGACGCAGTCTGCAGGAAGCCGCCCGTAAGGCCCTGTCCGGGACACCGGACGATGTGAAGGCCTTCCTCAAGGACGGCTGGAAGTCACCGCTGGAGCAGGATCAGCGGGTACGTATCGCCCAGATCATCGACGCGGGCGGCCCCGCCGTCCAGGAGGCGGGCCGCACCGCGCTCAATGGCACGGCCGACGACATGACGGCCTTCCTGAACGACGGCCAGTACACCCGGCGCGAGGAGGACGAGCGGGTCCAGCTCGTTCAGATCATGAGCACGGGCGGGCCCAACATCCGCGCGGCCGGCCGTATCGCCCTGGACGGATCACCGGCCGACATCCGTGAGTTCCTGCAGGTCGGCCAGTACGTGGCACGGTCGCGCGACCAGGAGCGTGCCACTGTCGCGCAGCTCGCCGCCCAGGCCAAGGAGGCGGGCCGCCAGGCGAGCGCGGAGACCGAAGCGGCCAAGGAGGCTTCGGCCCGCGCGGTCGCGGCGTCGGCGCTGGCCAAGGAAGCCGCGCAGAAGGCCGCGGCCGAGACAGAAGCGGCCAGGAAGGACTCGGTGCGCGCCGCGTCCGCCGCATCACGCGCGGCCACCGCCGCCAAGCAGGCGGCCGGCGCGGCTCAGCAGGCGATCGATGCCGCACGCGCCGCCAACAACTCGGCCCGGGTCGCCGCCAACGCCG